>DASVST010000581.1:0-5932 GCA_036387965.1 Segetibacter sp.
CCATTGCACTTTCCTTTGTGCCTCTAATAAGCAACAAGCTCATCAATACTATAATAAATACTGCGGGAAGATTTATAATACCACCGTCCCAGGGCCCAAGTGTTAGTGAGACGGGTAGATGAACATCAAATCCTTCTAAAAATTTTACAAGATATCGGCTCCAGCTAATCCCCACAGTTGCTGCGCCTACTGCATATTCAAGCACAAGATCCCAGCCTATTATCCATGCTATAAACTCTCCCATAGTTGCGTACGAATAAGTATATGCACTTCCCGCAACAGGTATCATAGATGCAAACTCTGCGTAACATAAACCGGCAAACAAACATCCAAGTGCAGCTACAATAAATGATATGGTTATTGCGGGCCCGGCATGGTTTGCTGCAGCCATACCTGTAATAGAAAATAATCCTGCTCCAATAATTGCACCTATTCCAAGAGCAATCAAGCCTCCGGCTCCTAATGTTCTTTTGAGTGTATGGGTTCCAATTTCTTCTGCTTCGTTCATCAAAGCCTTCATTGGTTTTCTAACAAATAAGCTCATAGTGTGGTTAGTTAGTTTTTAAAAGAGATTGGAAAAATACGCAATTATTCAAAACGCAAAAGTTTTCTTTTGTTGGGCTAATGATTGTTTCATTAGCAATTGCTATTAATATGGAAATACTATATTGCACGATAATCAAACGACTGCATGGAAAATCATCAGCCAACGAAACGCAACAGGTTAACTCTATACATTATAGTTGCAATGATAATAGGTATTGCTACCGGTTATTTTATTCATGAGCAAGCTTCTCCCGAAACAATTGCAAAGTTCTCTACCAACATAAAAATATTAACCACAATTTTTTTGAGGTTAATACAAATGATTATAGCTCCATTAGTGTTTTCAACTTTAGTGGTTGGTATAGCAAAGCTTGGTGATTTAAAAGCGGTAGGTAGAGTAGGAGGTAAAGCATTACTATGGTTTGTTACAGCTTCACTTGTTTCGTTATTGGTTGGGCTTGTGTTAGTGAACTTTTTTAGACCTGGCGAAGGAATAGACCTTAGCAATGCTGATGCAACAGGTGCAAAAGATGTAATGGGTAAAACGACAGCGTTTTCCATTCAAAACTTTATAGAACACGTGTTTCCAAAAAGTGTGTTTGAAGCGATGGCCACCAATGAGATTTTGCAGATAGTAGTGTTCAGTATATTTTTTGGTGTCGCCACTGCTGCCTTAGGAGATTATGGAAAGATAATAGTAAGAGGATTAGAGGCAGTATCTCACGTGATTTTAAAGATGGTAAATTATGTAATGAACTTTGCACCACTTGGTGTATTCGGAGCAATTGCAGCAGTTATAGCCACAAAAGGATTAAGTGTTTTTTATTTTTATGGAGCATACCTTCTTTATTTCTTGATAGGCATAGCTGTATTATGGGCAATCTTGTTGCTTGTAGGTTTTCTAATTTTAAAAGGAAGAATAAAAGGTTTACTAAAGCGCATCGCTCAACCTATACTTATTGCTTTCAGCACTACAAGTAGTGAAGCAGTGTTTCCTAAATTAACTGAAGAGCTTGAACGATTTGGATGTAAGGATAAAATAGTAGCATTTATACTTCCACTTGGGTATAGTTTTAATCTTGATGGCAGTATGATGTATATGACTTTTGCAAGTATTGCAATTGCACAGGCCTACGGTATACATCTGGATATTGGAACACAAATAACAATGCTACTTGTATTAATGCTGACAAGCAAAGGAATTGCTGGTGTTCCAAGAGCATCTTTGGTTGTTGTTGCAGCAACTTGCGCAATGTTCGATATTCCACCTGAAGGGATTGCCTTAATTTTGCCGATAGATCACTTTTGTGACATGTTTCGTTCAGGTACAAATGTGTTAGGAAATGCTTTAGCAACAAGTGTTGTTAGCAAATGGGAAAATTCATTAGAGAATTAAAATAATTAAGTATTCATGCACGAGTTTTTAGAATTTTTGAAAAATCTTACTGATCCTGTTTGGATCAGTAATCATGGCGGTTTATACATAGTTGTATTGATAATTTTTGCTGAGACTGGTCTTTTTGTGGGCTTCTTTCTACCTGGGGATTCACTTTTATTTATCACAGGGATGATCATTGCAAATTCACTTTCTCCTTTCGACAGTGAGGCTATGAACCTTGTGTACTGGATGTCGCTAATTACCATTGCCGGTATCATAGGAAACTCTGTCGGTTACTGGTTTGGAAAAAAATCGGGTCCTTTATTATTTGAACGGAGAGAGACCTGGATATTTAAAAGAAAGCACGTAATGCATGCAAAAGAGTTCTACGATAAGAAAGGCGGAGGCGCTATTATACTTGCAAGGTTTCTTCCAATTATCAGAACCTTTGCGCCCATAGTAGCTGGTGTAGTTAAAATGGATCCTAAAAAGTTTACTTTTTTCAATATTGTTGGATGTATTTTATGGGTGGTTAGCTTGATTATGGCAGGATATTTATTAGGCGGCAATCTATGGGTAAAAGACAATCTTGAATACATACTTATTGGTATAGTAGTAATAACAACAGCACCTGTATTAATAAAGCTATTCTTCAGCAAAAAGAAAGATCCAACAATGGAAGTAGCAAAGGATATTGCAGAAGAAAAGATCAAAACTCCAGCAGAATAATTATTATGGATAAACGTACCTACGGAATATTCTCCATTCCCGTTCTTGTGGGTGCATTGGGATATTTTGTTGATATATATGACCTTTTACTTTTTGGTATAATTCGCAAGTCAAGCTTAGCATCTTTAGGTTTAAACCCTGCTGAGGTTTTGTCAGAAGGAGAGTTTATAATAAGCGTGCAGATGGCTGGTCTTATGATCGGTGGAATCATCTGGGGAGTTATGGGTGACAAGAAAGGAAGATTGAGTGTATTGTTCGGTTCAATCATTTTATATTCTCTTGCTAACATTGCTAATGGCATGGTGCAAACTGTTGATCAGTATGCTTTGCTCCGATTCATCGCAGGTATCGGATTAGCAGGCGAGCTCGGTGCAGGAATTACTTTGGTTGCAGAATTACTTCCAAAAGAAAAACGTGGTATTGGTACATCATTAGTAGCCGGCATTGGGTTAACAGGTGCCGTTGTTGCTTACTTTATATCTAAGGAATTTGATTGGCGTATTTGTTATTATATAGGTGGAGCTATGGGACTACTCTTGCTTATTTTAAGAGTTAGCGTTTTCGAAAGTACCATGTTTAAAGAAGTAAAAGAATCGAAAGTAAGTCGCGGTAACTTCTTTATGTTTTTCACAAACAAAGAAAGATTCACAAAGTATATAAAGTGCATTCTAATTGGTCTGCCAACTTGGTTTGTTATAGGAGTGCTTGTTAGTTTCTCAGACAAATTCGGAACAGAATTCGGCATCAAAGAAATTATAGAACCCGGTAAAGCAATCATGTTTGCTTACGTTGGTATATCCATTGGAGATATAGTGATTGGCTTGATAAGCCAGGGATTGCGAAGTCGTAAAAAAGCACTGTTTATCTTCTATGGATTAACTATAGTTTCCATGGCTTTTTATTTTTTACAAAAAGATGGAAGTGCTGCCAACATGTACCTGATTTGTGCCGCACTTGGGTTTAGTACTGGCTTTTGGGCAATTTTTGTAACAATAGCTGCAGAGCAATTTGGTACAAACTTAAGAGCAACTGCAGCAACAACAGTACCTAATATGGTCCGTGGTGCTTTGCCATTAATTATATTGTTATTTAAGTACCTGCGTGAAAGCACAGATTATGTAACTGGTGGTATCATCACTGCTATTATAATAATGATAATTACATTGATTGCTGCGTGGTTTACCAAAGAGACTTTTGATAAAGATTTGAAGTATGTAGAAAGTACTTAGTTCATTATAAACTGAGCCACCCCTGTGAGTTTACGATCTATACTACAAACGAGAATTGCAAAGAAAAAATCTGCTACAAGCGAAAGTAAAGTCGTAAAAATACTCATCATTCGTTTTTCATCAATAGGCGATATTGTTCTTACTTCGCCAGTAATCAGGTGTATAAAGCAACAGCTGCCTGATGTTGAAGTTCATTTCCTCGTAAAATACAGCTTCCGCTCAATTATAGAAAGTAATCCTTACATCGATAAAGTACATCTCTTTAATGAAAACCTGCCCCAGGTAATTAACGAGCTAAGAAAAGAGAACTTTAGTTACATCATAGACTTACACCACAACGTAAGAACACTTAGGGTAAAGAGAGCGTTGAAAGGTGTCAAGGCTTATTCATTCAATAAGCTTAATATTCAAAAATGGCTCCTCACTGTTTTGAAAATAAGTCATATGCCCGATATCCATATTGTTGATCGGTATATGAAGACAGTAGAAAAGCTAGGGGTAAAAAACGATGGAAAGGGACTAGAGTACTTTATCCCGGATAAGGATTGTGTAAGAGATCATGATATTCCTGCAGCACAATCCTTAGGTTATATAGGAATTGTGATTGGTGCTGCTCATAATACAAAAAAACTTCCTGTACATAAGCTTCAGGAATTATGTCATGGGATTGACCACCCGATCATTTTATTAGGCGGCGAAGAAGACCGCGAAAATGGTGAAGCGATCGCCTCAGCGGATCCTATAAAGATCTATAACTCATGTGGTAAGTTCAATCTTAACGAAAGCGCAGACCTCGTAAGAAAAGCAAAGCTAATAATAACCCACGATACCGGGTTAATGCATATTGCCGCTGCTTTTAAAAAGCCTATTATAAGCGTATGGGGAAACACCGTACCTGCATTTGGTATGACACCGTACTACGGAAACACACTTCAGGCAAATCAAATAATGGAAGTGAAAAGATTAAGCTGCAGGCCTTGCAGTAAAATTGGTTATAATAAATGTCCGCTCGGGCATTTTAAGTGCATGGAGCAACAGGATATTTCGCAAATAATTCGCTTGGTCGAAAATTGGTAAGCTGTCGTTATCAGCTCGTGTAAATCGTTTTTAAGCCGTTCATAACATCCCTGTTTTTAAATGCAGCACATGGCTTGTTCATTTGTCCATATTTGAGTTCGTTAACTAAAATCAAATTATGAGAAAATTTTTATGGCTTTGGCTATGTGGAGCACTTATCTCGTTGTCTTCCATAGCACAATCACAAGTTACAGGCAGGGTAGTATCTGAAAAGGATGGCTCACCCGTAGCAGGTGCAACTGTCACAGTAAAGAATACAAGAACTTCTACTGTTACGGATTCAGATGGTGTTTTTCGGATTAGCGCATCACCATCATCTACGTTAGTTATTAGCTATGTTGGTTTTAAACCTTTTGAAGTTCCGGCTTCTGGCAGTCTTTCTAATATACGACTTGCTGAAGATGCTGCAGCATTAACGGAAGTAATAGTAACGGGGTACACAACAACACAACGCAAAAAGTTTTCCGGGGCAACTTCCTCTGTTCCTATAGCAGAAGTAAGACAACAGCCTTTCGGTTCCTTTGACCAGGCGTTGCAAGGGCAGGCATCCGGGGTGTCCGTGATCGCAAGCAGCGGACAGCCTGGCTCAAACGGGGTAGTTCGTATACGAGGTAATGGTTCAATAAGTGGAAGCAATACACCCCTTTATATAATGGACGGTATCCAGATTTCTGCGGCTGACTTCGCGAGTTTGAACCAAGGTGATTTCGAGAATGTAGAAATTTTAAAGGATGCTGTTGGTACAGCATTATATGGTTCACGTGGTGCTAATGGCGTCATTGTTATTACCACAAGAAGAGGTAAAGCAGGTCAAATTCAGTTAAACTACGATGCTCAGATTGGCTGGAGTAGATTACCAGAGGATCACCTTCAATTAATGAACAGTACTCAAAAAATTGATTATGAAGTTGCAAGAGGTAATCCGTTTAAGTGGACTCCGGCGCAGCAGGATAGCCTAAAGCAAATCAATTTT
>DASVST010000582.1:0-3212 GCA_036387965.1 Segetibacter sp.
TATATCCATCCTGAAATACTAATCGACTCCAGGTCTGTTAATGCTTGTTCCGGGATTATAACAAAAGCATTACTTTCACCAGAAAGCGACAAAACTTTTCCAAATAGGTCGTCGGTAACAAATTTGGCTTCGCCGCCCGAAACTTGACCGTGCAGATTGTTTCGCGACCAGTCTCTTAGATCTCCGTTAAACATGTATCGTGCAATCATTCCGGTTTCACCGATCCCATCCAATATCTGATCTCCACTTTGTGCCGCAACCCGATCAACACTCAAGATTAAGACAGCACTTAACAAAAGGACACGCAAGAATACTTTGTACATTTTCATATTAAATCGTTTTCATCAAATAACCCTTTATATCTTTTGACGGATGAAATTTTAGTAACTGAAAAATGCGCGGCGATGAAAAAATTTAAAGGACATGGAATAAATTTTTATACGCGCACATACACCCTATCAAGTAGCACCTTTCCTTACTTACATTAGCAGGAGTTTTTCAAACTTTTGTAAGCCTTTATATTTTATTGGTAATTTTTGATAAAACTATGAAGCATCTGTCTGGTACCGATCTAGCTAATACTCAAAATGAATTCACGGGTATTCTTTTCAAAGCTAACCAGGTGATCGTATCAGGGCGTTTTCGAAGCTAATCCGATACATTTCAAGGTTGAATTAAACAACTGTGTTCGTAGGACGAATGGGCGTAGAATAAATTCGAATATTAGGCCTAATACCTTTTGAGATGCTGACAAGTCTTTTAGTAAAATCGGATAGAAATGTTGCGAAAAGCAAATGGCATAGATGAGACTGCAACAGTGCCAGATCATGGAAGCCCAGCCGCATCTATCCGTTTAACCATAAAGACTTCGTCATAGATCATAAATGCTATAACCGAACGCCGTCTCATTCGTTTCACTAAACACGGTATATAGTCATTCATTGAACCAGGAAGCGTTAATAAAGAGCCTTAAAGACTAAAATTTTTAAATATTTATTTTAAAAGACAAAAAATTGATAACCTCTCATTCTTAGTATTCTAATCCTGTTACTCTTACTCCTTCTCTTCATTTCATTGACCGATGTATTATGTTGTTTGCTCTAAAGTTTTAATAAATGTTGGTTTCATAATTGCTTTTTTTGCTCCATCGTTCTTTCACTGTACGCCTTTAAAAGGTAGTAAATAGGTATGCCTGCTAACGTTATAATAACACCGGGCCAGGTAAATCTTGGCTTATAAATTATAAGCAATGAACAAAAAGCGATTCCCATAATAATATAAATAATGGGTAATACAGGATAACCAAATGCTTTGTAAGGCCGTTCTAAATAGGGCTGCTTTTGACGAAGTATAAAAATACCGGCAATTGTAAGCATATAAAAACAAACAACTACAAAAGAAATCATATCCAATAAATCTCCGTATTTGCCACTCAAACTCCATAAACAGGCAAAAATGCATTGGCACCATAAGGCATAAGCAGGTACGGAATGTTTGTTTAGTGTAGAAGCTTTCTTAAAAAATAATCCATCTTTTGCCATGGTATAATAAACTCTTGCTCCTGCCAATATAAGTCCGTTATTACACCCGAAAGTGGAAATCATAATCATAAGCGCTACGATTATTGTTCCGGAGTTACCGAAGATAATTTCGGAGGCTGCTACCCCGACTCTATCTTTTGGAGCGGTGGCAATATCGTATAAAGGCATAACTGCTGTATACACGAGATTGGTAGTAATATACACAATGGTAACTATTGATGTTCCAAGAAAAAGGCTTAGACCAATGTTACGTTTTGGGTTTTTTATCTCACCTGCAATAAATGTTACATTGTTCCAGGAGTCGCTGCTAAAAACTGAGCCTACCATTGCCGCCGCAACTGCTCCTGCCGCTGCAATTGCTGTGTAATCTTGAAATCCGCCGTCTGATTTTAATTTTTTTAGCTCCCATGCATCTTTCCAATTGTTTTGCCAAACAGTAGAATCAGCTACCAGAATTCCAAAGACAATCAGTGCAAATAAGCTAAGTAGCTTAGCTAAGGTAAAAGTGGTTTGAATAATTTTTCCGCTTTTTACTCCATTCGAGTTAATATATGTTAACAGTACAATAACCACTATCGATAGCAATTGCGCAGAAGAAACGGAAATAAGGCCAAGCTTTAAAACAACTATGTCTTCACTAAACTGTGGAAATATATAAGTAGTAAATTTTGCAAATGCTACACCTACTGCCGCAATAGTAGCTGTTTGGATAACCGAAAAAAAACTCCAGCCGTATAAAAATCCAATTAAAGGATTGTAAGCTTCTTTCAAATATACATATTGCCCTCCCGCTTTAGGATACATGCCACTCAGCTCTCCATAACTTAGAGCAGATATTACAGTCATAAAACCGGTTATGCACCAAACAATCATTAACCAACCCGCGCTTCCTGTATTGCGAATGATATCCGCACTCACAATAAATATACCCGAACCAATCATACTTCCAGCCACAATCATGCTTGCGTCCAGCAGCCCTAACGAGGGTTTAAACGAATTGGTCATAATTAAGTTAGATACAATGTGAATTTATACTTACTTTCAAACATAAGAATTGGGTCACTCAAAACTATTTGGAAGTGAACAAATTATTAATCCTTCTTTCACCACTACTTCACTTATTTTAACCAATAATTCTGTAATCAACTAGTTTTGAGGTAATATAAGTAAGAAATGAAGGTAATCCAGTTTACCATACCAGTTGACTATGATCATTCTATCCATGTGCAGGAAGACAAGTTGCCTTATTTCTACGAACACCTTCACAGGCATCATGAAACCCAGATTACCTGGATTATAAAAGGCGAGGGTACACTAATAGCAGGCAATGTGATGCAACGTTTCAGTCCCGGCGATGTTTTTATCATTGGTGCAAATCAACCTCACCTTTTCAAAAGTGACCCTGACTATTTTTTGGAGCTGAATGAAAAAAAGATTCATTCTCTTAATATCTTTTTCAATCCCAAAGGGTTTATTACAACCCTACTTGACTTTCCGGAAATGTTAAGCATAAAAAAATTTGTTGAGTCAAGTGCCTATGGAATGCAAGCATCAGCTGTTAACGCCATGGCAGTTTCAGAACATATTTCTAATGTTGTAAGTAATACTAAAGGTTATAGGCTTTCTGCTTTTATTCAGTTACTGCAGCATATGGCCGATCTTAAAGACTGG
>DASVST010000583.1:0-13023 GCA_036387965.1 Segetibacter sp.
ACATTGATTAATTTCGGGGATATTCTTTCTTATGATTGATGTTGTCGCCCAGGTATTGGGATATTTAGCTTCTGTTTTACTTGCCTTATCTCTTTTAGTAAATAACGATCTTAAATTTAGATGGCTCAATACTTTTGGCAACATTTCCTTTATTTCTTACGGTATAATCATCAACGCATTTCCTCTTATACTCACAAATTCAATTTTACTACTGATCAACCTGTATCGCCTGGTAAAGATCTATAAAACAGAAGAAGACTTTGATTTACTGGAATTTAACGAGGGTGGAAAACTGATAGATAAATTTCTCTCATTTCACGAAGAAGATATAAAGCAATACTTCCCGGCTTATAACCTGTACGAAGAAAACAACAATCTTAAGTTCATCGTGTTACGAGATATGGCTGTAGCAAACATTTTTGTAGCATCTGTTAGTGAAGATGGAACTGCAACCGTTAGAATCAACTACACCGTCGCAAAATACCGTGATTATAAAGTGGGCAAATTCATCTTTGATAAAGAGAAAAGCTATCTTTTATCTAAAGGAGTAAAAGTCCTTCTATATGAAGAAGTCTATAATAAGCACCATAAGAAATTCCTGCTAAAAATGGGTTTTAAAAAGGAAGTTTTCAACGGTAAACAGGGTTTCATAAAGAGATTGGATTAATAAGATATTTAACTAAAATGTACGACGTGCACTCTCTAATCCATCTCACTTTTTTTTTGAAGTTCTAAATCTTACCTTGCAAGAAGAACGTATAGAATATCCGTTAATATTTATGCCAAAACAATTTATTCATCTCTTTGTGTTCATCTTTTTTGCATTAATCGCATGCCAAACCTTAGATGAAAAAGCATCTGCAACAAAAAATGATAAACAAAAAGATATAGAAGAAATGCGGGAAGCAAATGAGTTTTTAACTGAGGTAGCTACAGGTGTATACAAAGAGGTAGAGCTAAGCCGGCTTGCGCTACAGAAAGCTTCTATAACCAAGGTTAGGGAGTTTGCTAAAAACATGATTACCGACTACGATAAAAATATAGAAGGATTGAAAGAGCTTGCCGGAAGAAAAAACTTGCAGATCGTTTTGGAAGAAGACAATGAATTGAAGGAACAGATTAAAAAACTAGCAGCATTAGAAGGAGTGGCTTTTGATAGAGAATATATTAAGATGATGGTAGAAGATCATGAAGAAGATGTTGAGAAATTTAGAAAACAGGTTCAAAAGGGCAGAGATATAGAAACGAAGGCGTTTGCCTCTGGAAAGCTTAATATATTGACTCACCACCTTGATATGGCAAGAACATTGCACGATTCGATAGAAAGGAGCTGATTCTTTTTGTGTTAGCCGTAATCCTTTCATTTTACTAATTTTGTTTCCCTCAACCCGTACTATGGAAGTAATGTCTTCATTTAATAAAGCCGTAGAAGAAAGTAAAAACTTTAAAGAGAAGCCGAGTAATGACAGGCTTTTACAGTTGTACTCGCTGTTTAAACAAGCTACTGTTGGAGATGTAAATGTTGAACCACCTGCTAATCCATTTGACTTTGTCGCAAAAGCAAAATACGAAGCCTGGGCAGCTTTGAAAGGCAAATCTTCAAAAGATGCGCAGCAAGAATATATTAGCCTGGTAGAAAAGCTGAAGAGTTAGGCTAATACATCTTCATATACATCATTAATCATTTTTCCAACTGCTTTGTAGCTGAACTTTTCTATAGCTGATTTGGAGATGTTCTGCCTGTCGTAACCTGTTGTGTAGTTGTTATAAATCTTCCCGAAAGCATCTAATAGTTGCTGTTCGTTTTCATTATCGACCAAAACTCCATTTTCATCATTTATAACTTCTGCAACTCCGCCTACCCTTGTGCTTATAACGGGTAAGCCACAGCAAAAAGCTTCCAATATTACGCACGGAAGATTTTCGTAGCGGCTAAACAAGACAAGTGCATTAGCTTTTTTTAGAAGTTCAGCAACGGTTGAATATGTAACTGCTCCGGTAAACTCCACCTTATCACTCAACCCCAACGAAGCTGCATATTGAGCAACTTCGGTTGGATAAGGCCCAACCATTTGCAAAGAAGTAGCAGGATGTTCATCATTAAATATTTTAAAACATCTCAGCAAACCTTCAGGATTCTTTTGGTAAGTCATCGTAGAAACATGGATGAACCTGAAGATAGAATTGCCTAAAGATTCTTGGTAATTAAAAATATCAGTTTCTACCACGTTCGGAATTACTGAAGATGGAACTATGCCCACTAAACTTTCAGACTGGTTCTTCAAATCATATGTTACCGGCAAAAATCTTTTCACTTTTCTGAATATCCCCTTTACTAAAGATTGAAAAATTAAATTTCTACGGGACAAATATCCAGGATCAGCTGGGTAATAGATCGTCCAGTTTTCGCTAAGTACAAAAGGTATTTTCCATCGCCTGCTTAATAACCAACCTGCCAAGCCACCCCGCATTACAATATATGAATGAAGAAGAGTTGGCTTGCCAAATTTCTGCCGAATGATTCGTGCATACCGAAAAAGATAAATGAGGAAGTAAATGTTTGACTGGATGACATCCCACCACCGCATTTTACTTATTGGATATAAAACGATGATCTCAGTTATTCTCTCTGATAATTGATTAGCTCGTACTTCAGTTTTTAATAGAGTCCCAGATGCATCTTTCCCGATATATAATACTACCTGTGGCTTAAATAAAGATGCTGCTTTAATATGGCGTTGATTAAAATCGCCCGGTAGTGGATCGAGCCATGTTGGGTACCAGCCCGGCAATGCAAGTACATAATCCGAAAAGGGGGAGTTTAAAGTACCTATCTCTTTATGATTGCCTGAAGCCATTTAATATCATCTTTATTAAAACTCCAATACTGAGTAATCGAAACTGAATGCTCTTTGCTAATGTGAAAAAACGAGTAAAGAAACGTAGCAATATAGCCGATAGTACTTACAACTGCTGCCGCGTACATCCCATAGGTTGGTATCAATAAAAGATCTCCTGCCAATATTAGCACCAATCCCACACAGGCTCCTTGTATATTTACCTTTACCTTATTTACTCCTCCAAAGTAAGCACTTAAAATAAAGAGGTTACTTAGTGCCCAAATACCCGGCAACAGTATTAAAAATGGCAGATACATTAGTTGGAAAGTGCTCCCGAATATCCACGGAAAAAAGTATTTACCGATGAGTAAAACTACTAGGAATAATAAAAGATAAAGTACTGTTGTAAACCTGCCAATCCTTAGAATATTATCTTTCATTTGCGATAGTTGCAAGCCACCGCCGCCGGCTGTATGCGGAAAAACAACACTTGAAATTATAGTAGGTATGATCAATAACATTTGCCCCAGCTTAGATACCTGTATATAATTTCCAAGTTCTTCTGCAGAGCAAAACCTGTTGACAAACCAATAATCAATTCTATAGACAAGGAAGAAAATTACATTAGCTGCCAGCGCCATCAACGCATATCTTATCAATAACTTTAATGAACCGAAGGATGGCAAAGTGACTTTTTGATGGCTTTTGTTTTTGATGATAAATGCTATCGTAAGCACCACACCAGTAAGCAGAAAATAACCAAAGTACAGCTTAATGAAAACAGAAGAATTTGTATGCTCAATCCCCTCCTGCTTTGGTATAATGATGATGAAAATGATGTTCAGGAGAACCATTAAAAAGTTCGGCAGAAAAAAGTTCTTCTTCGTGTAAAAAAGTACCGTGAAGAAGTTAGTAAGCTGAATGCCGGAGATATAGCAGACAGCATAATAAAGATATTGTGATCGGGTAATTACCGTTGTGTCTTTATATCTTCCAAAATAAAACCATAGACCGATAAATACTACAACAGCCACCATAGTTGTCCAGGCAAGTGCAAACCACGTTAACTGTTTATCATCAATCTCCTTTTTTGAAGCGTAGTAATTAACGCCGTTTTCAATTGTAAGTCCAACAAGAATTAGAAGGAAAGAGAAATTATTACACAGGTAGAAGATCCAACCCGCATTTCCTGCTTCAAAATAACGTGAAACGAAAATGTTCATCACCAATATAGTAACGAAATATAATCCCCGCCATATTAAACTCTGGGCTATCTGCTGCTGAAAATTCATCTAAAGGCGAAGGGGTAATGTTAGTGGCTAAAATACAATACTTTAGTAACTCAATACCCAATTTATTTATTGCAAGTAAAAGCCTGCAAAGTGGCAAAAACAAAAATTAATACAAGAGCAGCATCAACAATAGAATCTGGCTTTGGCACCAATAGCAGTTATAGTGCCGGCAGGTTTTATAATAAAGATGGATCACCTAATCTATCAGTTAAAGGAATAAACTTTCTGCAGCGGTTCAGTATTTACAATTCTTTGCTCAACTTTTCTACAGCAAGGTTTTTATGTATAATCCTCTGTTTTTACCTGGCAGTCAACCTTCTCTTTGCCTTTATCTATTTAATAGCGGGAATAGAGCATTTAGGCGGCATTGAGCAAGAAACGGAGATCGGAAAATTTTGGGAATCGTTTTTCTTCAGTGCTCAAACTTTATCCACCGTTGGCTATGGCCACGTTTATCCTAAAAGTTTACTTGCTAATGCAATTGCAGCCACAGAGTCTGTTCTGGGCTTATTAACTTTCGCGATTATAACGGGTGTTATATATGCCCGATTTGCCAAACCTAGGGCTTACATTCAATACAGCAAAAACGCTTTATTTGCGCCTTTCAAAACAGGCACTGCAATTATGTTCCGCCTGGCTCCATATAAGCATAACCATTTAATGGATGCAGAAGTTAAAGTAAGTCTCGTAATGAGGATCGAAGAGCATGGTATTACCACAAACCGCTTTTTCACCTTGCCTCTGGAATATTCAAAAATCAACTCACTAACCTTAAGCTGGACTGTAGTTCACCCACTAACTGAAGAAAGTCCTTTTTACAACTTGAATAAGCAAGACCTTATTGTAGCACAGGCAGAGTTGCTGGTTTTTGTAAAAGCATTTGATGAAAGCTTCAGTACCACTGTAATCTCCCGCACTTCTTACACTGCCGATGAGTTTGTGGAAGGCGGCAAATTTATCCATATGTATAATCCTAATGAGGAAAGAAATAAAACGCTCCTGCACATCGATAAATTAGATTTGTATGAACAGGTTGCATTGCCTGAATTAACGAGACCGGTAACAAGCAAGAACTTTGTTTAATTAAAATTGAGTACCAGCTTAGGGTTTTCATAGCATCATCGTTGCGTCGCAATCACTTCATCGGCATAGCTAATGGCAACGATTGACAAAGTACCTTGAAGTCTTCAGTTATTTTAAAGCCCTGATTATCTCAGCAAATTCTGTGGCAACAAGTGAAGCTCCACCAACCAATCCCCCATCCACGTCAGGTTTGCCAAAGATTTCCTTTGCATTGCTTCCTTTTACACTTCCTCCATATAATATTGAAATACTCTCTGCAACATCATTACCATACTTACCAGCAAGCTGGCTTCGTATATGAGCATGCATTTCCTGCGCCTGCTCACTCGAGGCAGTTTTACCTGTGCCAATCGCCCAGATAGGTTCATAAGCAATTACCACTTTTTGAATTTGTTCTTCAGAAAGATCAAAAAGAGATTCTTCTAATTGCCGGCTTACAAAATCATCTTGCGTGTTTGCTTCCCTTATATCTAAAGATTCACCACAGCAAAAAATTGGTGTAATGTTATACTCGATACATATGTTTACTTTATCAGCCAATAATTGGTTGCTTTCATTAAAGTACTCTCTCCTCTCACTATGACCAATCACAGCATGCTCTACTCCTAAAGATTGGAGCATCAGAACAGATATTTCGCCCGTGTAGGCTCCTGATTTTTTTGAATAAACGTTTTGAGCAGCAACAAATATCTGCGGCTTACCAGCAACTTTTTCTTGCGCCATATATAAGTACGGAGCAGGCACTGCCAATACAACTCTGTGATTCTCATCATGGTTGTAGGACTCACCTAATAAATCATTTAATAGGTTTTCCGCTTCCAGGTATGTAAGATTCATTTTCCAATTGGCTGCTGCTATTTGCTTTCTCATAATAGTTATCTTAAAGGTGATCTTTTCAAAATTATGGTTATCCCTCTTGATGCGTTGTTGATCATATTAGTATTACTCATGCTAACTACTTCCCACCCCTGCGTACCCAATTCATTCAGTTTGTCGCTAAGTTCCTGGTGATCTATCTTTCCCCCGAACCAAACACCTTTTGCAGGTACATCTAAAACTTTGTATTCAAATTTATTCATGAACTAATCATTATAGTTATCAAATACATATTTCAATACATTCTCCTGCTCCGGAGTGAAATCTTTGCTTTTCATTTTCATCCAGTTCATGATGTCCTTTAGTGCCTTATCAAATTCGTACCGGGTTAGCTCTTTTGTGCCCCACGTAAAGTTAGAGATTACCTTCGGTGTTAATCCTTCACCAAAAACATTACAGCATATGCCTACAACTGTCCCTGTATTGATAGAGGTATTTATAGAGGTTCTGGAATAATCGCCCATTATAAAGCCTGCCTTAATGCCTGCATTAATATAGCCTTCATGAAAAAAGTTCCAAACTTTTACCTCACTGCCTGTATTTTTTACATTGCTGTTGCTGGTGCCTGCGCCGAGATTACACCACTCACCAATAACACTATCTCCTAAATACCCATCATGCGCTTTATTACTAAAGCCAGTGATAACGCTATTCTTTATTTCGCCACCAGCTACGCTACAAGGTCCAATTGTAGTACCACCATAAATTTTCGTTCCCATTTTTAAAGTCGCGCCATCACATAAAACGAATGGCCCCCTTATTAAGCAGCCTTCCATTACTGTCGTATTCTTTCCAATATATATTGGACCTTCAGAGGCATTTAAAATACAGAAAGAAAGCTTAGCTCCTTCTTCAATAAAAATTCGTGCTGAGTTAATAAACTGCGCTGTGTCATAATTATTCAAGGAGTGCAATCCTAAAGTAGAGTGATCGAAATCATCACCAATTATTTCTGCGTTCCATTGGTAGATCTGCGATGGATATTCAAGTCGTCTTACATCCTCGATTGTGATCTTATTTTGAACGAGGGAAGACATATCAAAATCAAAGGTGGGAGGTTTATCAAAATTTAACCGGGCGGCAATCACGCCGTTATTATCTTCTAAACCCTCATTTATCTGTAAGCCTCGTATCTGTTCAATCAACTGTTTAGTTGGAATAACCGAAGCATCAATCAAAATGTACTCGCCTGCTGCCGTTTGTTCATAAAGATTTTGAAGATACGGAGCCGTTAACACAGCAACACGAACGGAAGTAAACTTTTCCCAACGCTCCTTGATAGTAAACATTCCGAATCTCAAATCTGCAATTGCCCGCGTAAGTGTGAGGGGGAATAATTTTGTTCTTGCAGGGGTGTCGAATAAAAGGATGTGCATATTATCTTTTAATCAGCTGAAGTATTCCTTACCTAAGCTTCTAACTTAAATAAGCTATCCACAAACTCGTGTTTGTCGAAAATGAGAAGGTCTTCCATCTTTTCGCCTACCCCTATAAATTTAACCGGAATTTTGAATTGATTCGCAATTGCAAGCACTACTCCACCTTTTGCTGTTCCATCTAACTTGGTGATTGCTATAGCTGTTACATCAGTTGCTGCAGTAAAGTGTTTAGCTTGTTCTAGAGCATTTTGTCCGGTAGAACCATCAAGTATAAGTAATACTTCATGAGGGGCATCTGGTATAAACTTTTGGATTGATCGCTTAATTTTTCCAAGTTCATCCATAAGATGCGCTTTGTTATGTAAGCGACCGGCCGTATCAATTATCACCACGTCTGATCCTCTTGAAACGCTACTTTGAACAGTATCAAAGGCGACAGCTGCCGGGTCACTACCCATTGGTTGCTTTACAATCGGAACTCCGGTTCTTTCACTCCATATAGTTAACTGATCAACAGCTGCTGCCCTAAAAGTATCAGCAGCTCCGAGCAAAACTGATTTACCAGCTTTAGTAAAGTTATATGCAAGCTTACCAATGGTTGTTGTTTTACCAACTCCGTTTACGCCAACCACCAATATTATGTAAGGTTTTGTTCCACCTGGAGTTGAGAAGTCTTTATAACTCTGCTCCTTTGCATCAACCAAAGTTGACTTGATTTCTTCTTGTAGTATTCTATTTAAATCGCTGGTGTTAATGTATTTATCGACGCTAACTCTTTTTTCGATTCTATTTATAATTTCGACAGTAGTGTCTATTCCAACATCTGCGCTAACGAGTGCTTCTTCTAAATTATCAAGCACCTCTTCGTCAACAGTGTTTTTGCCTGCAATGGCTTTTGTAATTTTTGAAAGAAAATTTTCCTTTGTTTTTTGAAGTCCCTCATTAAGACTTTCCTTTTCTTTCTTCCCGAATATCTTACCAAAAAAACTCATAACAGTTGATTTTGAAAAAACAGATGAAGTGTGCGACGCAACCAATGCTGAAAAAAGCCCAAATGCCGGCTACCAAAAATATAAAAACATAATCTACTAAAATATAAAAGCCGTCCTGTGTACACGGGACAGCTTAAACAGTTGTGAACTGCAAAGATTATTTAGCAGATAAAAAATCTTTAACCTTGTCCTTATGTATAATAGCTTCTTTAAAAGTATAAGCACCACTTTTAGGACTGCGTACAGCTTTAATAACTTTACTCCAGTTTTTTGCTTCTGACGCTGCTTTTTGATCCTTTGTTTTTATCGCGGTTTTAGCTGCTTTTGCCATTTTTTTTCAGTTTTAAGTTTAAGTAAGAAGTTTTAAGCCGAACCTAAAACTTGCACTTATCACTATTTGATTTCTTTGTGTACGGTTACTTTTTTCATTATTGGGTTGAACTTCTTCAACTCCAAACGCTCAGGTGAATTTTTCTTGTTCTTTTCAGTAATGTAACGACTTGTACCTGGTAAACCACTTGTTTTGTGCTCTGTACATTCCATTATTACCTGAACCCTGCTACCTTTCTTTGCCATTTTATAAAATTTATACTATGTTAGATTTTGTCTCCGCCAGCTCTAAGATCTTTAACAACAGCAGCCAGACCATTCTTATTGATGGTGCGGATAGCCTCTGAAGATACTTTCAGCGTTATCCAACGATCTTCTTCAACAAAATAGAAACGCTTTGTTTGTAAATTTGGTAAAAATCTGCGTTTGGTCTTAATGTTTGAGTGAGAAACTTTATTTCCAACGATTGGCTTTTTACCTGTTACCTGACATACTCTCGCCATGATTATTTTTTTTTCGGAGTGCAAATGTCGTAAAAAGCTTTGAATATTCAAAAATAAAAGGAACTTATTTAAGCTAATCTTATCAATATGCCACCATCACGGGCAGTCTCAGGCAATAAATCTAAAAATCAATTGATTAAATGAATTTGTGCACCTAACTTGCATCAAAAATAAGATGGAATTTCTACTTCTTAACCTCGACTTTTTAGATCACCCCAGATCGCCACTTTCTTATTGAAATTGAGGTATATCTTATTTACTAATTCTTTTACTCAGATTTTTTATGACAACAGATATTTCGAAAGGAAAAACTGCGGACTTTATAAATACAGAAGAAAAATACGGAGCACATAATTATCATCCCCTACCGGTCGTACTAACTAAAGGAAAAGGTGTTTTTCTTTGGGATGTTGATGGCAAAAGATATTATGATTTTCTAAGTGGCTATTCTGCCGTGAACCAGGGGCATTGCCATGCTAAGATTTTAGCTGCGCTTATGGAGCAAGCTCAAACATTGACCTTAACATCAAGGGCTTTTCATAACGATATACTGGGTGAATATGCAAAATATATCACCAGCTACTTTGGCTACGATAAGGTTCTTCCAATGAACACTGGTGTAGAAGGTGGCGAAACTGCAATCAAATTAGCACGTAGGTGGGGATATGTAAAGAAGGGCATCCCAGAAAATAAAGCCAAAATCATTTTTGCTGAGAACAACTTTTGGGGTAGAACGATGTCTGCTATTTCATCCTCTACAGATCCAAGCAGTTACAAAGGCTTTGGCCCTTACATGCCCGGCTTTGAGGTCATTCCATATAATAACCTTGCAGCGCTTGAAAGAGCTTTCCACGACAAAAATGTTGCAGGCTTTATGGTAGAGCCAATACAGGGAGAAGCAGGAGTCGTTGTTCCCGATGAAGGTTATTTAAAAGGAGTGAGACAGCTTTGCACCAAATACAATGTTCTATTTATTGCAGATGAAATACAAACAGGCTTGTGCAGAACAGGTAAACTACTTGCCTGTGATCATGAAAATGTACGACCAGATATTTTGATATTGGGGAAGGCATTGAGCGGTGGCTTTTTGCCTGTCTCGGCTGTGCTTGCTGACGACGACATTATGCTCAACATAAAACCAGGTCAGCATGGTTCTACTTTTGGAGGAAACCCACTTGCATGTAAAGTTGCAATGGCTGCATTGCAGGTTTTAAAGGACGAGAAGATGGCTGAAAATGCTGAAGCAATGGGCAAAATATTGCGAAGGGAACTCTTGAACCTAAAGTCACTATACATTGAGACAGTTCGGGGAAAAGGACTACTTATTGCAATTGTTATCAATCATCCAAATAAAGATGCAGCGTGGAATCTTTGTTTAATTATGAAAGATAACGGGCTGCTTGCAAAACCTGCACATGGAAACAAGATTCGGTTTGCACCGCCACTAATTATTAACGAAGAACAGATAATGGAGTGTGTTGATATTATTAAAAGATCATTAGAAGATCTTTAATTCATAGGTTCCTTACTTCTGACTCTCGGAAATAAAGTCATTAGAAACAATAATGCAGAAGAGATCACAATAATAATTAATCCAATTTTTTGTTCAGGGCACTCTCCATATTCACATTGGCTTAGCAGTATAGAATTTCTGACAGTCCATGCAAAATTTATTGCTGCTAAAAACACATTTAATCTTTTTGCCCAAACTGCAGGTACAATAAAAAGAATTATAGACAGTGAAGCAAAAATGATATTAAGTAACCCCGGCTTGCCGAGAGTTGTGTTTGGAGTTTGCCAACCTGTTAATGTGGTTTGAATAGAAGCTATATAAGCCCATGGCAAAAAACAAGCTGCAATAATTGTTATGGCTGCGATAACGCCGAAGTGACTTGAGTATTTCATATGGGCTGCAAGTTATCAAACATCCCCTGGATGTTTGATAACTTGCAAATTCCTTTACCCCCACAAACTCTGCGGATATTCTCCTGCATCGACCAACTTATCTAAACTTGCTTGTACAGAAGGGGCATCTTCTTTATAAGTAACGCCAAACCACTGCGAAGTTGTAGGGATCACTTTTATAATCCCCTGACCTGATTTAGTAAATTCATCTGCGACTATCGGTATGAAAAATTCAGATTTTGGGTTGCTGATGTTGTTGTCAAGAAAACGATGAAACTGCTCTTCAATGATTTTAAAAACATTGGGTGCAAATCCCCAAAAGTTCATACTCACCTTACTGTCTTCACTTACTTCATGTAAGCCGCCTTCATCTTCATAAGTTATTTTACCTTGTTCGTTTCTATAGATTTTTGTTCTTTCATTTATTGATGTAAGATTTCCACTTTCATCCACTTCACATACACCGCGGCTTACACTTCCGTTTTCACTTAGTGTTCTTTTTAACTCGTAACCCATTATACAATAAGTACTATCATTACATTCTGCGGTTAAAAAAGCATGTGCTTTTTGAAAAGCTTCACGTCCGTAAAAATCGTCAGCATTAATTACAGCAAAAGGCTCTTTAACTACATCTCTTGCAGCCAATACCGCATGAGCAGTTCCCCATGGTTTTTGTCTTTCTGCTGGTAGGGAGTGAGAACCAAGGAACGAGTTCAGATTTTGATAAACATAATCAATAGCTATTTTTCCTTTTAGTTTTGGTTCAGTTACTGCCTTAAAATTTTCAGCAAAATCTTCACGAATAATAAAAACAACTTTATCGAAGCCCGCACGTATTGCATCAAAAATTGAATAATCCATAATAGTTTCACCGCTGGGACCAAAAGATTGTGTTTGTTTCATACTTCCGTAGCGGCTTGCCATGCCTGCAGCTAAAATTACCAGAGTTGGTTGCATATATATTTTTTAAACTTGTAAAATAAATCTTACTGCATAGCAGCAAATTGTGTTGACGGATGCAAAAATAATACCATTGGAGTTTAATAAAATCTTCACCCAAAAGATTGAATCCGACTGGCTTGAAGAAAACCAGGTTTCGTTAGATGTATTAAGATTGGATTTATTACACCCGGTTGTAAGCGGAAATAAATGGTTTAAGCTTAAAGCTTACATCGCTGAAGCGAAAGAACATGGTAAAAGAACTATAGCAACTTTTGGGGGAGCTTACTCGAACCATATTATAGCTACGGCTTTTTCGTGCAAAGAATATGGTTTAGATAGTATCGGATTTATTCGTGGTGAAGAACGAGATGAGCTATCGCATACACTTCAATATGCAAAGCAACTTGGTATGCGGTTTCAATTTGTAAACAGGGAAAGTTATAGAGATAAAGAAATAACAAAGCATCAACATACAGATGAAAATATTTATTGGATAGAAGAAGGTGGCTATGGAATAAAAGGCGCTGCCGGTGCATCGGAGATCTTACATTATACGAATATCTTTATGTACTCTCATATAATTTCGGCAGTCGGAACAGGTACTTTGTTAGCAGGATTAGTCAGTTCATCAACTAGTGATCAACACATCATTGGCATAAGCAGCATGAAGGGAAATGATTCATTAAATGATGCTGTGAAAAAATTACTTCTTCCTAATAAATTATTAACATCGTTCGAAATACTACACGACTACCACTTTGGCGGGTATGCAAAACATCCACCGGAACTAATTCGTTTTATGAATGAAATATATTCAGAACACCAGCTACCATTAGACATTGTATATACTTCCAAAGTATTTTACGCCATAAAAGACCTTG
>DASVST010000584.1:0-10717 GCA_036387965.1 Segetibacter sp.
TGTAGCAAATGTGCCCGGTGAAGTTTGTACAAAGACAACATCGTTAGTAGCAGTTGCAATTGCAGAACTAACCGCTGTACCAGCACGTTCACGTACTATTCTGTTAGCATTACCCGATGTTTGATCGCCTCCTAACCTAAACCTGAAATAACTAACTGCTGTATCTTTTTTTGTTGCTGTCTCGGATCTATAGTACAATGAAAGCTTTGTATTTGTGTCAAGAAGGTTTACTCTTATTAAAGTATTACCCGAACCTGGATCAGGTACTACAGCAAATCCCGCAAACTTCTTCCTGAACTCTTTATCACTCGCATACGCATTGGAACTATCATACTGTTCAATAAGTCTCTGAGCAAAAGTCTTGTTTAAGGGTATACGTATCTGATTCTTTGCATTTTCAAAACCGTACTTAACAGAATCTGCAAGTCTGCGAACATCTATTGATTTTGAACCTAATAGATTTGAAAAACTTATTGTAGCAGTTGTGCTATAAGAACTGTCGAATTTAAGTGTGTCGCTTGTATTTATTTCAAAAACTCTCCATGTTTGAGGTTGTGGTTGTACAGTATCACCATAAGAACCTCTATAACTTAGAACCAGCACGGCAGAGTCTGCAATAAGATTAGCCTTTGCACCAGGAAAGGAAAACTTGAAAAACTGCGGCTTGAGTTCAAAAAAAGCTGAAGCAGTTGTTCTACCAAATAGAGGATCATTATTAATAACACCAATCACATGGTCATCACTTTTATAAACACGGGTAAGACTGCTGTCTTCACGGGTAGTTGTAATAACAACCAACGACGTATCTTTTGTTATCACACCATCAATAGTTGGAATTAAGCCGGTGCCAATATCAGTACTTTGAATTTTTGTGCAGGAATATAAAAAAGAGAAAATAGCAAGAGCTACTATTAAAGGCTTACGCATCAGCTTGTTATAGATTAAGAAGGGTTACTTTACTTCGTCGCAAGGTCGTTATACAATTCTAAATACTCTGTTAAATCAGTATCCCAACCTTTGAAAGGAATCACCTTTTTACCCTTCACTTTAGAAAACTCATCAACAAGTTTTTTGTCAACTGTTTCTGCGCCAAAAGTTATTGCGTCAGCATATGTAGCTGCCCCTTTTTGAAGAGAGATATTGGTAGCATCTTTATATAATTCGAGGTCTTTTTCTTTAAGACTTACATGTATAATTGCCTTTTTTGCAAAGTCGGCACTAAGCGTTTCAGGAAACGTGTTACTTCCGATTGTATAGATAACCTTGCTGTGAGCAAATACAGGTTCCTTTTTATAAACTGTTTTTAAAAATAACGGAACTAAAGCAGTCATCCAGCCACTGCAATGAATAATGTCGGGAGGCCATCCAAACTTCTTAACCGTTTCCAAAGCTCCTTTACAGAAGAAGATCATGCGTAAGTCATTATCATCGTACCACTTTTCATTCTCATCATTGAAAACAAACTTGCGCTTAAAAAAATCTTCGTTGTCGAGAAAGTAAACCTGCAGCCGTGCATTAGGTAACGATGCTACCTTAATTTGTAAAGGGTAATCATCATTATCAACACTTACATTTATTCCTGAAAGCCTTACAACCTCATGCAAACGATGCCTTCTTTCGTTTATAGAACCAAAGCGAGGCATGATACATCTTACTTCCAAACCCGAATCATTACTTTTGATGGCAAGCTTATTTATGATCTCTGCAAACTCCGTCAGCTCTAAATAAGGCGACATTTCATTAGCAATGAATAAAATTCTTTTCTTTGACATTATTCTCGGTAGGTTTTACAGGATGTACCTTTTTTAAAAGAGTTGGCAAAGGTAATAAATCTAAACTAAATGTCACAGCCATAAGCGATTCCAACGCATAAACAAACCTCAATGATTCTATTTAAACATGCTTTTGATCTTGAAAAATATGTAGAAAAGCAGCGGAAACATGGGAAGGAAATAGGCTTTGTTCCAACAATGGGTGCGCTTCATGCCGGTCATGTGTCTCTTTTAGAAATATGTAATAAGCAGACAGACATAAGCATCTGCAGCATCTTTGTTAATCCCACCCAATTTAATGACCCGCTGGATTTTCAGAAATACCCTGTGACAATTGCGGATGATATTCTAAACTTGGAAGCCGCAAAATGTGAAGTGTTATTTCTTCCAAGTATTAAAGAAATATATCCCGGCGGAACAAAAAACGAAACGATTTATGATCTGGGATACCTGGAGAGTATTTTAGAGGGCGAATACAGATCGGGGCATTTTCAGGGAGTAAGCCAGGTAGTACATCGCTTGTTGAGTATTGTAAAACCTGATAAACTCTTCCTGGGGCAAAAAGATTTTCAACAATGTCTTGTAATTAAAAAGCTGGTTCATCAACTCCAATTGCCTGTTGAAGTTGTTATAGCTGATACTTTGAGAGAACCTTCAGGTCTTGGAATGAGTAGCAGGAATATGCGTCTTAGTGAAGATGATCGAAGATTAGCTACATCAATATTCGAATGTCTTAACAAGATTAAAAATCATTACCAAAGTATTCCTTTCAAAACACTGATAGAGTCTTCAAAGCAGCATCTGCTAAACGATGGGTTTTCAAAAGTGGATTATGTTGCCATAGCAAATGCTGAAACATTGCAGTTGGTGGATGAATATGATCCGGGCATAGTACTGGTAGCCTTAATAGCAGCATTCGTTGGTGATGTGCGTTTGATAGACAGCATGGTATTAAATCCACCGATAGAAAACATTAAATCTTAGCCTTTACATTTGCACATCATTATATTGCACGTCTAAAATTTATTCATGAAAAGAAAAATACTTGGCTTTTTGAAGTACATGTTATTTCTTGGTCTCGGTATTTTTTTGGTGTGGTGGAGCTTAAGTGGTATACCCGATGACAAGTGGGTAGATTTTAAAAAAGCATTTGCAACTGCCCGTTACTGGCTGCTTATTCCTGTATTTTTTATTTTGATAGCAAGTCACTTGCTAAGGGCATTACGCTGGCGAATATTGATGCAGCCACTTGGGTACTACCCTACTTTGGGCAATACATTTTTCGCTGTAATGATTGGCTACCTCGCGAATTTAGCAGTGCCACGTTTGGGAGAAGTATTGAAGTGCACCATTCTTGCACGTTATGAAAAAGTACCCGCAGAAAAACTGGTAGGAACAATCGTTGCTGAAAGAGCATTCGACGTAGTATCATTAGGAATCATCTTTTTGCTGGCTTTTGTCTTTCAGTTTGATGTGGTTGGTGAATATGGGATGAGTTTAATACAGCCGCTATTTACGAGTAAAACAGGTGAGGTTTCTTATACAAAAGCTTTAATAGCTGTTGCTATTCTTGTAGTGATCATTATAATAATAAAAGTATGGTTTTACAAGTTTGCTCATCTAAAGCTTGTGATCTTCATAAAAAAAGTAATCAAGGGTATTTGGGAAGGCGTAATTAGTGTTCGCGGACTTAAAAGAAAGCTGCCTTTCGTAATTTGTTCAATAGGAATTTGGGGCTTGTATCTTTTAGGAACATGGGTTGGTTTTTATGCAACTGTAGGAACATCAGGTATGGGATTAGATGTTGCCCTTTCTGCACTCGCATTTGCAAGTGTTGGTATGATAATAACGCCCGGTGGTATTGGCGCATATGCGTTTTTTATGGCAAAGGTGCTGGAGAAAAATGGTGTTCCTTTTGAGCTTGGCTTTGCAAATGGTACCCTGCAGTGGTTTGCGCAGTTTCTGCTTGTTCTTATAGTAGGCTTCATTTCCCTGGGACTACTTCCTTACTTTAATAAAAAGAAACATACAAATGCGGAAAGCGGATATCATCCCAACAAAGATTTACAACCTTAACGAACTGAAGCTTGAAGTACTACGTTGGCGCTTTAAGAATAAGACAGTTGCTTTCACTAATGGCTGTTTCGACATACTTCATACCGGTCATATAGCCTCACTATCGCAAGCATCAGCAGAAGCATCATATCTTATTGTTGGAGTAAATAGCGATGCAAGCACAAAACGATTAAAGGGCGAAGGGCGACCCGTAAATTCACAAGAATCACGTGCATTGCTTTTAGCCAGCTTAGTGATGGTTGATGCAGTAGTTATTTTTGAAGAAGACACTCCCTTGGAATTAATAAAAGCGCTTATGCCAGATGTTTTAGTAAAGGGTGGAGATTACATGATCGATCAAATAATCGGAGCAAAGGAAGTAACAGAAAATGGGGGTAAAGTGATCATCAATCCCATCGTTGAAGGTTTTTCTACAACTAATATTATCGCTCAGATAACAAAGCTGAACAAGTAGGCTTATTAAAATATACACCTGACATATTGAAGGTATCTTTGAAGAAATTAGATTAGTGATATTAGCAGCAATAGATATAGGAAGTAATGCAGCCAGGTTATTGATTACTGAAGTAACGGAAACAGATGGAGGAGAAGCAGACTTCAACAAGCTCAATTTAGTTCGTGTTCCTCTTCGCCTCGGATTCGATGTTTTTGAGAAAGGCTTTATCTCTGATCAGAAAATAGAAATGGTTATGGAGACCATGAAAGCATATGCCCATCTTTTAAAGGTGTACGAAGTAAAGCATGTTTTAGCATGTGCTACCAGTGCAATGCGCGATGCTTCAAACAGCCAGGATATCATACAAAAAGTAAAGAAGGAAACCGGGATAGAGATAGAAGTAATTAGTGGTGATTTGGAAGCCTCCGTCATTTACGAAAACCACATTGCCGAACATTTAGATACAGAGCACAGCTATTTATATATTGATGTTGGCGGCGGTAGTACAGAGCTTACTCTTTTTAGTGATGGGAAGCTTGTGTTCAAAGAATCATTCAACCTCGGTACAATAAGAATTTTAAAAAAAAACGTAGACGAGAAGTTGTGGGAGGAGATGAAAATTTTTATTAAGTCCAAAATAAAAGGACATAAAAAGATAGCAGCGATTGGCACGGGTGGCAACATCAATAAGGTGTTTGCGATGAGTAAGAAAAAAGATGGAAAGCCCCTCACACTCGAGTTTTTAAGAGATATACATAAAGAATTATCCTCTGTATCTCTTGTTGAAAGAATGCGTTTATTTAAGCTTCGCGAAGACAGGGCTGATGTCATAATTCCTGCTTTACAAATTTATATGAATGTAATGCGCTGGGCAGATACAGAAGAAATATATGTTCCAAAAATTGGGCTGGCTGATGGATTGGTACAACATCTATACAGCGAAATAAAAACGAAACAATTGTAACGGAGTTAAAGAACTAAAACCGTTTTATGTCTGTAAATAAAGAAATCAAAAAAGTTACAACCAACACCCTGCAAAAGCTTAAATCAAGTGGCGAAAAAATATCAATGATTACTGCCTATGATTTTTCATTTGCTAAATTGTTCGATCAGGCTGGCATAGAGGTAATCTTAGTTGGCGATAGCGCAAGCAACGTAATGGCAGGACATGAAACTACCTTGCCTATTACACTTGATCAAATGATCTATCATGCAGCATCCGTTATTCGTGGTATAGATCGATGCCTTGTTGTTGTTGATTTACCCTTTGGAACGTACCAATCAAATAGTGATATAGCCCTGGCTTCGGCAATAAGAATTATGAAGGAAACCGGTGCTCATGCAATAAAGTTAGAGGGTGGAGAAGAGGTACTTGATAGCATAAAAAGAATTGTAAGTGCAGGCATACCTGTCATGGGTCACTTAGGGCTAACGCCACAAAGCATTTACAAATTTGGAACATACACTGTGAGAGCTAAAGAAGATTTAGAAGCAAACAAGCTTAGGGCAGACGCCAAAATTTTGCAAGACGCAGGTTGTTTTGCTGTGGTTTTAGAAAAAATCCCCGCACTGCTTGCGCAAGAAGTAAGTGAAAGCCTCCTAATACCCACAATCGGCATTGGAGCAGGCATGCATTGCGACGGACAAGTATTAGTTATGCATGATATGTTAGGGATTAACACTGAATTTAAACCGAGATTTTTAAGAACTTACTTAAATATGGCTGAACAAATCACAGGTGCTGTAAAACATTACATCTCAGATGTAAAGTCAAACACTTTTCCAAATGAAAGTGAGCAGTATTAGCTGCTACTGATCAAATCTTCACCGATAATAGCTTTCACTTAATCCAAAACATTTTTCAACTAAAAAATGCAGTTGTAGCTTAGTTTTTTATTAGTTCAATCGTTCTTTTTGAATAAGAAATTACTTACTACTACAGTACACATAGCAGCATGGACTTGCTTCTTCCTGCTACCCATTGTTTTTTACCCCCGCTCCAGGGATCCGAATTACCAGTTAAGTGAACCGGTACAATGGATGTTTATATGCATGAACATCTATCTGGTAGGCTTTTACTACCTGAACACACAGGTGATGATACCACAGCTTCTCGCAAAGAAAAAATGGCTTTTGTATGCACTTGCCATTATACTTTGCTTATTCGTCTTTGTACAAATACCACGTTTGTTTGATGATTGGATCAGAGCAGAAATGCCGCCAAAACCGCGTCGTTTTCCAATGCGAAAAAGGTCGCTCATCCCCTATCCGTTTACCGGTTCAACTGCAGTGTTCTTCTTAGTATTTACTGTTAGTACATGTATGAAAGTGATACAGCAGTGGCTCGGTGCTGAGCAGAGAAAAAAAGAAATAGAAACAGAAAAGCTAAATACGGAGCTATCGTTTTTAAAGTCGCAGATCAACCCGCATTTTTTATTTAATACCCTTAACAATATTTATTCTCTTGCAGTAGCTAAGAGCGATGCAACTGCTGGTGCTGTACTTAAGTTATCGTCCATAATGCGATACGTGATTACTGACACCAAGCATCACCTTGTTCCTTTAGAAAAAGAGTTACAATTCATTCAGCACTACATCGACTTACAAAAAGTAAGGCTTACCGATAAAATGGAAATAAACTTCTTAATTACAGGAGACGTTGAGAACAAACAAATTGCTCCGCTGATTTTTATTCCCTTTGTAGAGAATGCATTTAAATATGGCATAAGTACAAAGGAAAGTTCCATTATTTCTATCGAAGTAAAAGCAGATGACAAAACAGTGATCTTATTAGTTCGCAATGCGATCGTAACTCAACAGAAAGAAAAAGTTGAAAATACAGGGATCGGTATCAAAAACAGTAAACGACGATTAGAGTTATTATATCCTGATAAACATGAATTACAGGTTATCAACGAAAATGGACACTTTACTGTTAACCTAACAATCACTACATGATCAATTGCATAGCTATAGATGATGAACCTTTAGCATTAAGGATAATTGAAGAATATGCAACAAAGATTCCTTTTTTGCAGCTGCTCAAAACCTTTACCAATCCTGATGAAGCAATTGAATTTTTAAATGAGAACGATATAAATCTTCTCTTCCTCGATATTCAGATGCCTGATATAAACGGTATCGAGTTTTATAAGTCCCTAACAAAAAAACCGCTTGTAATTTTTACAACTGCTTATAGTGAATATGCTGTTGAGGGATTCAATGTTGATGCGATTGATTATTTATTAAAGCCTATTGAATACGACCGTTTTTTAAAAGCAGTATATAAAGTGAACGAATACACTGAATTTTTGAGCAGCCAGGAAATGCAACTGGCTTCTATCTTTTTAAAGGTTGATTACCAACTAATGAAAATCAACCTCAAAGAAGTAGAACTGATCGAAGGACTTGATGATTATATCCGCATTCACTTAAAGCCAAAGCCGATCCTGACATTAATGACGCTCAAAAGTCTGCAGGCAAAGCTTCCTTCTACCGAATTTATTCGCATACACCGCTCTTATATCGTACCCATCAACAAAATTGAAAGCTTCGGCAAAAACAAAGTACGGGTTTCCGGAAAAGATATACCAATCGGCAGCAGCTACACCGAAGTCTACCAGCAGTTGCTAAAATCAAAAGGGATCAGTCCGTAGCATTCCTACTCCATTTTATCATCTTATTAAGTTCAGGAGTATCTTTGGTACAAGCCTTTGTACTCCGGTTTAGCGCCGTTGCGTCGCATTCCGTTCATCGGCAGTACTACTATTTAGCATTCAAAAACAGCAAAAACAATATGGATTTTTTAAAAGAACTAAAGATAAAAGAATCAACTTTTGGCGCCTCAACCGGACAGCAATGGCTGCAAAGTAGTGGCGAACAAATACAATCCTTTTCACCAGTTGATGGAAAACTGATTGGCTCTGTAACGGCGACTGATAAAAAAACGTACGATACAGTAATAGCAACAGCAGGCGAAGCTTTCAAAGAGTGGAGAATGTGGCCGTCACCAAAGCGAGGCGATGTAGTAAGACAGGTTGCCGAAGCATTGCGCAAATTCAAAGAACCTCTAGGAAAACTTGTTAGCTACGAAATGGGTAAAAGCCTTCAGGAAGGTTATGGTGAGGTTCAGGAAATGATTGACATCTGCGACTTTGCAGTTGGGCTTTCAAGGCAGCTTCATGGGTTAACAATGCATAGCGAAAGACCCGGGCATAGAATGTACGAACAATGGCATCCGCTTGGTGTTGTTGGTGTAATTAGCGCTTTCAATTTCCCTGTTGCTGTATGGAGCTGGAACACAGCATTAGCCTGGGTTTGCGGAGATGTTTGCGTATGGAAACCAAGTGAAAAAACACCTCTCTGCGGTACTGCTTGTCAAAATATAATTGCCGAAGTTTTTGCAAAAAATGATGTTCCTGAAGGAGTAAGCTGTTTGGTTCAAGGCGGCAGAGAAGTGGGTGAATGGCTGGCTGCCGATAACAGAATTCCTTTACTTTCTGCAACAGGCTCTACTCGCATGGGTAAAGCTGTTGGTGCTGCTGTAGGTGCAAGATTAGGCAGATCATTATTAGAGTTGGGCGGAAACAATGCCATCATTATAAGTAAAGATGCAGATCTTGAAATGAGTTTAGTGGGATGCGTTTTTGGAGCAGTTGGTACAGCCGGACAACGTTGCACAACTACACGGAGATTGATTATTCACGAAAGCGTTTATGATACTTTTAAGGAAAAGCTTGTTAAGGCATTCGGACAGTTAAGATTAGGCAACCCGTTAGAAGAAGGTGTTCATGTTGGGCCACTTATTGATAAAGATGCGGTGAATGGCTATCTTTCTGCTATCGCACAGTGTAAGCAACAGGGGGGAAATTTTGTGGTTGAAGGTGGCGTAGTTGAAGGCAAAGAATTCGAAAGCGGCTGCTATGTAAAACCTTGCATCGCCGAAGTAAAACATGATCTTCCTATTGTTCATGCAGAAACATTTGCACCGATTTTATACCTGATGAAATATTCTGATTTTGAAGAAGCAGTTGCTATACAAAACGGTGTTCCGCAAGGTTTATCATCGTCTATTATGACATTGAACTTAAGAGAGGCAGAACAGTTTTTGTCTTCTGCAGGAAGCGACTGCGGTATAGCTAACGTTAATATTGGTACCAGCGGAGCTGAGATTGGAGGTGCATTTGGTGGCGAAAAAGAAACCGGTGGCGGAAGAGAAAGCGGTAGCGATGCGTGGCGGATTTATATGCGCCGGCAAACAAATACAATAAATTTCTCTACAAAATTGCCACTGGCTCAAGGAATTAAGTTCGATTTGTAACAAAGCCTTAGCTCAATAGAAAAGAGAAAGATGAACGTAATGCGACGCAACGATGATCAATCGGAGATATGATGTTTGTTCCCAAATATTATATCAGTTTAAGGTTATCCTAAAAAAGATTATGTACTATCACATTATCAAAGTATATGTGCAAATTTGTAACTGATAAAAATCATCTATGCAACATTGGACAAAGGTTTTAGCGGTTCTGCTTTTATTAAATCTATCCGCTACTGCTCAACATGATATAAAGGTAAAGACTGCAGCAGTGCAGGAGGTACCTAAAGGCTGGCACTTACTTGATGCTACAAAAGACAGCTTCAGCGGAATTAGCTTAAATAGATCTTACGAGTTTTTGAAGGGTAAGAAAAGCAAGCCGGTAATTGTTGCTGTAATCGACAGCGGAATAGATACTGCTCACGAAGATTTAAAGAAAGTGCTTTGGAGAAACCCGAAAGAAGTAGCCGGTAATGGAAAAGATGATGACGGCAACGGTTATGTAGATGATGTTTATGGATGGAATTTTATTGGTGGAAAAGATGGCAGGAATATAAAAAAGGAAGCTGGTGAAGTTGCACGTGTCTATCACAGATGGAAGTCAAAGTTTAGCGGAACCGTAAACGAGGCAACATTAAGTACTGAAGAAAAAGAGCAATACGAAATGTGGAAGAAAGCGTCTAAGCAATTAGAAGTTGACCCACAAGACCAGGTGGAAGTAATGTTTTTAGAGATAGCCTTAAAGACTGCAAGAAAACACGACCAGGTTTTAAGAGCAGAAATGAAGAAGGAAGTGTACAGTACAGAAGAACTTGAAAAGTTTGAAGCTGTGACTCCGCAGGCAAAGCAGGCAAAATATGGTTATCTAACTTTTGTAAAAATACTTGAGCTTGAATCAGACGAAACAAACGCAAGCATTTTTGAACAATTAGACGATTATGTCAGCGGCAAAAAAACTGCCCAGGAAGCGAAAGAAAAACCCCCAGTAAACTATAGAGCTGACATCGTAAAGGATAACTATTATGATTTCAACGACAGGTTTTATGGCAATAACGATGTAATGGGTCCTGATCCAAAACATGGCACCCACGTTAGTGGAATTATAGCTGCGCAAAG
>DASVST010000585.1:0-10150 GCA_036387965.1 Segetibacter sp.
AACAGGATTGGGATGAGGGTAAACGAGAAGTAAAGCCAACTCATCCAAACTCTTCCTTGCTCAACACTTTTATTTCCGACAAGTTAATAGAGTATCAAAAGTTTGTCATTCAAAGACAGGTTTTAAAGTTTCCAGTAACCAAACAAATAGTACTTCAGTACTTAAAAAGCGAATCTTCTGTGGATAGCTTTTATAATTATGCAACGATTGTTATTAATACTAAACTATTGGAAGATGGCAAGCCTTATTCTAAGGACACAAAAAGAAGATACCGGGACGAGGTAAAGAGAATGAAGGAATATAAGCCCGCCCTAAAGTTTAATGAAATTACCCCCCAGTGGCTCAATGAGTATAAAGTGTGGATGCAGAATGTCTATGAGAAAAAAGACGGCAATCATTTACACAAAAATAGCATTTGGAAGGCTTTGGGATTTGTCAGGATGGTATGGAATGAAGCGAAGAAAAACAAACTAATCTTTTCTACCGAAAGCCCCTTTGACACCTTCAATGTTGGCTCTTACGAGGAAAACCTTGAAAACATAAAATACCTGGAGCTTCATGAGGTTCAAATGATTGAAGATACCCTTATCCGAAAAAAGGAAGTCATGCCAGACCTCACTTATAGAATAGGATGGCGGTTTCTTACTATGTGTGTTTGCGGTATGAGGATTAGTGATGCCATGTATCTAAATGCAGAATACTTTAACGATGCAGGCGATCTGAAGTTTAAGCCTTATAAAACCCGCCGACACGACAATAATGCACAGGTCCCTATAACTACAGATAGGCAGAGAAGATATTTCGAAAAGAGCTTACAACTTCCACTGCCTCTAACAAGCCACAAATCTTTTAGAACAACCTTTAATGATCATCTGAAAGTATTGGCTGCGATGGCAGGCGTTGATATTAATATTACGAGTCATTGGGGCAGGCATACCATGGGTTCTTTTATTGTTGATGCTGATATTAGCACCAAAGCTGGAATGGCGATTCTGGGTGTAAAAAGTGAAAGAGTGATTAAAGGTTATATGCACCTTAAAGAAAGTAAACTCAAATCTGAAGGTGACAAATTGGGAGGTGTTATGTAATATTGCGAGTGCCCTACTACCTAATCTCCATAACCCTCCCCTCCGGCGAAAAGATCAAAGCTATCCGGGTGCATGAGAGCAGTAATATTGATATTGTATTTCGGGAACTTGAAGCTAAGGCACACACTCATTACATGACAAATAATTTAAAGTTCTTCGATTGCTGTTTAATTAGCAAGCAATCCCCTTACTTTAAGGCTTATATGAAAAAGAAGAACAAGTAATGGCTTACCGTGCAAAATTCAACTTACCTTACTAAATTAATAATCCACCCTCGTTATAAGATACCCCAATTCCTCGCTCAACTCCGTTTTCCCTTTGCCTATTTCTATCCAGTATTCATCAAGGTCTGCCATTGGGCGCTGTAAAGAAAAACATCATATCCAACTCCAACCACTTGCAACATTTATAATAAGTGTTCACATCGGGAATAAATTTCTCTCTATTCAACCTTGAAACAGTTGCTGGAGATATGCCGACTTCTTTAGCAGTTTCCCTTACCGATAAATAAAACGATCTCTGTTTTAAGGTAAATCTGCTTGAGAACAATTGAGCGTTGAACTGGTGCATCTTATGAGTATTTTTTTGTTTTTTTCATCTAACTCGGCTGTTACTTTTATTGATTCGCCTTTGTATGGGATTGTGAAGGGGTGCATGGTGCTAAAATAAGAACTTTAATAAGACAGCACCGCCTATATCCCTGAAGTATTAATTAATGTATCTTTGAACTTCTAACTGATCTAAGATAGTTAATACTACAAGAATCTAATAAAGGGTGTTTGTTAATTCAGATGCCCTTTATTCATTCATATCCTAAGCGTTCCTGCACATCCCTAGATGCGTTATCAATCCTATTCTTTGGTTCTTCTTCAGGTCGGAAGTTGTATCGGTGCATTGCCAGAGCTTCCACTATTGGATTAACGTATGAACTTAATATGAGAGTTCTATTCTTTACATATCTGCTGTAAAAGTGGTTAGAAATCGGAAAGAACCACGAGTAATATCTTACAAATATAAGTCTTAAATTTGTATTACTTACAATTATTTGATGTATTATTGTATAAATATTATTTATGGCGCAAGACAGTAAAATAGAATGGACACATCATACCGCCAATTTATGGCATGGTTGCACGAAGGTTCACGAAGGTTGCGATAACTGCTATGCGGAAACTTTATCTAAGCGGTGGGGGAATGATATATGGGGTAACGATAAGCCACGCAAAGAAATCAAATCGGTGTGGAACGACTTAGTGAAGTATCAAAAATTGGCAGCGCAAGCAAATGAAGTTCACCGTGTTTTTGTTGGCAGTATGATGGACATTTTTGAAAAGCCTATGCCATTGGTTGACAGCAAAGGGAATGAACCAACTTTTATTAATGGCTATGGTGAAGATGTTGCATTGAATACAGGGGATTTAAGAGAGAACCTTTTTGATGCAATAGATAAAGATATGTTCCCTAATCTTCAATTTCTGTTACTTACAAAGCGCCCATCGAACATCAATAAGTACATTCCTGAAGGCTGGAAAACAAATCCACCCAAAAATGTAATGTTTGGCACTTCGCCTGTTAATCAGGAAACGGCTAATAAGTTGATCCCGCAACTGCTTCAAGTTAACGGCAAAAGATTTTTAAGTGTTGAACCGCAATTAGATTTAATTGATTTGACTCAATTAGTAATGGCAGACAGCAAGGAAAGATTTGATGAAACTTTTGATTGCTTAACAGGTTTTTGGATTAATAAATTAACTACTGGCATAGCAGCAAATAAAAAAATAGATTGGGTTATACAAGGCGGCGAAAGCGGTCATCATAGAAGACCTTTTAATCTTGATTGGGCTTACTACATGAAGCAGCAATGCGAAGCAGCTAACGTGCCTTATTTCTTTAAACAGATTGATAAAGTACTGCCAATACCAGAAGATTTATTGAATAGACGGTTTCCGACTAACTAAAAACTGAAAAATGAAAGAACTTGCTATTTTTACCGATGTGGGTAAAAAACTGTTTCACGTTTACTTAAAAACCAAAGATGACCATAAGTATTATGGCAGCTTAAAAGCCATCTTTGATGATAAGAATGATGTTGGCGTTTCTAAGTTTACCCTTGATCGTTATGACTTTTCTAAACCCTTTGAGAATGAGAAGGTAATTATAAGGAAAGGTGAAATGCTTAGTACAGGTGATGTTAAGAAATAAAAACCTCCCAACTTAGACAAATCGGGAGGTACTTTAAACTAACCTGTTCTATGAGAAAACCTTCTTTATTGAATCATGTTTTAATGATGTGGGGCGAAAAAGGGAGGTTAGGAAGCAGGTTGAAAGTGCATCCAATCAAAATCTCTCTCAACTCCTAAATTTATGAATCCATGCTTGTAGAATATATCTATCATTGGTTTGTATTCTGGTCTTGCAAACCTTGCTGTCTTTCTTGTTTCGTGCAACTGATTACGAGCCGGATCTAAGTCGATTGAAATAGCAAAAGCATGAGTACTCCAACTCGTACCACCTCGCATTTGTCTGAAATTGTAGCACCCTCCAAACAGGTCTATGCCGAGCCTTTGCAATTCTGCCAAACCGTAATGGGCTAACAAGTCATTAAACACAGCAAGCAACTTTCTAGCTATGAGTTTATGACATTGAATTTTCTTAATTGTAGTCTTTAAATCCCATGCAACCCTCATCGGATAAGGGAGGTCAATTACTACAAAGTTCTTAATGTCACCTGGCTTACCGTACTTCTTTATAATTTCCGAAGTGGTAAGCAGTTTCCCTTTGGGTTTTATTGCTGTTGTACTCATAATTTGTTAGTATAAAATAGTTATCGCCCCGATTGATATTTTCTTTCTACTACGTTGCCGAGCCTCTTGCTGTTCTTTTAGGATGCGCAATTGTTTCTTTTGCTTCGGAGTAGAATAGTCAATCATTTTGAACTTAACTTTTGCATTCTTGATTATCTCGTCAATGTTAGTTTTCATCTCCTTTTATTAAACATTAAGTAAGCAATCAGCCCGATTACTTTACCACTACTTCTTTACCAGAATACGGTAGAACTTTAGTTTCGATATGTGGATTATACTTCTGCTCACTGGTCGCTTCAATTACAGGAGTTTTAGCCAATAGCCAAGTAAAGGCTCCTGCTACTTTAACAGCAAGTCCAATGTATTTTGCAACTTGCCCCGTTACTGTAATTTCTAATAGTTCAAGTATTTCAGGTACAAAGCCGATTCCTAATGCAACCAACCCTACCGTCTGTAGCTTCTGATAAAACTTAGGACTCTTGAGTGCGAACCTTTGAAATAGTTCAATGATAAAATCTTGTAGTTTCATGATATTATATTTAGTTGTTATGGTATAATTGTTTTGCTTTTATGGTTATGATACTATCATTCGTTTTATTCTTAGCACTTTCTGCATGGTATGGCAAAGAGGTTCTACACATCACACCTGCCGACATAAGAAAGCTATTTAATGAGTAAATAAAGTAGCGTTAATCCTATCGCACCGATTCCGTAACTCTTTAGTTTCTGCTTCTTTATTTCCCTCCGGTACTGCTTTTCTATTTCCTTTATTTCTCCCCGAAATACAACCTCATTTTTTTTAAGACTTGCAATAATGCTGTCTCTTAAATCAATCTGAAGCTGATAAGCAACTCTTATAGTATCTTTTAGTTTCAGTCTTTCTCCTAATAAATCAACTTGCTTATTAAGCAGCTTGTTTTCTTCTATACACGCTTTTCCCTGCTCAATAAGAATAGCAGCTTTACGTAAATCTTTGATCGCAACTACACTACTATCTAAGCGTTTCTGGGAGCTTGCTATAGTACACAGTCCAATCATCGGGGCCATAAGAATCAAATACTTTAATCGTTTCATTCTTTTTCTCTTTTATCCTTGCAATGTTTTCTTTATTTGTTGTCGCAATATTTAGAAGCAAACTATCTCGCCTGGCGAACTCTGCAATCCTTTCTATCTGCACGTCTACCAATCTTTCAAAAGCTTGTATTTGTTTTTGATTAGCTTCTATTTCCGTTTGCTTCTGCTTGATAATGGTGTCGTCTATTTTAACTTTAGGTTCATAAAAAAGCATAACCGAAAGCAGAATCAATCCTACTACGATAACAGTTCCTATATACCAAATGCGGTTCTTTAGTGCTACTTGTTTTACTACTTCTAAGTCGTTCATCTGCCTTGATTTTTAATAGCGTTTTGAGCTTGCATCGTCGCTATTTGTAACTGAATTGTTTGGATAGTTACTTGCATGGTCTTCTGATCGTCCCTGAGTGCTTTTATCTCTGTAGCAAGCGTTTCCCACTTTGTCGCATTCTGTTCGATTTTCGCCATCGTGGAGTAGTGAGTCCCCATCACAGTAACTATAACTGAGATAACGCCCCCGAAAAACCACATTAAATATTTGGCTGTAACTCCGGGTATAGATCTTTCTTCTATTGGTTTTTCCATTCGGTTAATATTGCCTGTTTTACTTTACTTGTATCCACTGACCAGACTTGTAAATGTATCTGAAGAGTGTATCATTTTCGTTATCATTAACAACGTTGTAGTGACCATGCCCTTCGTGGTATTTTCTTTCACTAAAACTGTCCGTATGGGTTACTATGCATCCAGTTGTTGGAAGCATCTTAAGCTCAGAATTGTTTTGACAGCTTAGTAATGCAAATAGGGAAATAGTGATTAAAAAGTTTTTCATTTTTATTGTTTTACCAAGTTGCTAAAGGTGTTCTGATCCATGTATTTGTACTAATACACACATACAAAAAGCTACTATCATAAGCTATCGTTCCTGCCGCACCTGTTGAAGTTGCTGTTGCGGGCACGCTTCCAACTCTTTGTAGATTATACCTTGCCCCTGCCAGTGTTGTAAATAGTAATTCTGTAGTCCCGGTGTTTGGTTCTAATACTCCAACTTCGGGAGCTGCTAACTGTATTCCATTGCTGAACTTTAAAGGGGCTGTATTTGCATCACCTGAACTGTTGACTATATGAACAGTTGCTGTTGCCGTACCAACTCCGAAACCGTTTAATCCTACTGCGGTAAATCCTCCATAGAACTGCGCTCTTGATGTGGTATTAAATATGCCACTAACACTCATGTCGCCTACCACAGAAACAAGGTTAGAGCCTATCCTGTTTGCTGATCCTCCGCCATAAACCCAGTATGCACTTGGCCCCATCTCAGAGTAAAACGCTGTTGTGCCATTTGCGTACTGCTGTTCAAAAGCTCTTCTTCCTGCGTTAAAATCTACGGCTCTTTGTACTATTGATGAAAGGTCAACGTCTGATTTTGTACCGCCCTCGTAAAGTGTCTTTTGAGTTACAAACTCTTGATTTGCGGGGTTGTTATCTGTAAACCATTGTATATGCGAGATACCAGTATAAGAAGTACCTGTTACGTTAGTAGAAGCGTTTATTTTTATCCATGAACTATCACTTACATATCCGGTTAGATTGATAGTAGCTACAGCACCTGATAAAGCGTATGTAGTGTTGTTAATGTTGATGCTCGTAGGTCTTGAATACCCTGTAAAGCCATCAGGTGAAATCTCAGTATGAATAACAGCCTTAGTTAGTTTTGGAAGTTTAGCTGATCTGTAAATAAAATTCGCAAGGCTGTCATAACCGACTGATGACGGGTGAACCTGGTCGACTATATATGCGGTGTTCTTATGTGAGTTATCGCCATAAGTGGGGTCTTTCCACCATGTATTATAATCAACTATAGAAGCACCAAATTGATTTAAGGCACCACTCTTTAACCACAAGTTTACTTCGTCTATGCCCCTGTAAACTGATTGAGGTTGCGAAGTATGCCCAGGCAAGTTTAAGACCACGCATTGAATCCCATACTGCTGGCAAGTAGCAGCCATCCACTCCAAATTAGCTTTTACCGTTGCGGGTGTCGCTCCTAAAGCAAGGTCGTTAATACCAGCAATGATTACTACACCCTGCGGTTTTCTGCTTAAAGTTTTTGTTCCCCTGCCATCAGACGGGTTTGATGTTTCGCCGAGTACGTCTCTATAAAACCTGTTTCTAACCTCTGTTGTGGTTTGCCCACCAATTCCATGATTATACCACCTCATGTTAGTTAAGTACCTAAGGTGATAACTCAACTGACCTGGAACGTCAGCGTAATTATATTGGTATGCACCACCTACGTTTAAACGCCCGGAAGTGCCTGGATTTCCTTCGGCCTGGCTGTCGCCGATAACAACCCAAAAAGGTGCTGTAGCTCTTAAACTATCACCGCTTAATGATGCCGCTAACCATCCACCATACTCAGAGCCTGCGTTGCCTGCTCTTGTAGTTGAGAATTTATAAAGCATATCATCAACGGCTGTATGGCTGTAATTCGTTACGCTATTTGAAGATGTTATACCTATTGCCGGAGTGTATGTTTGTATCTCAGGCAGCGTATTAATATCACTCGTAAAAGCACCTCCACCACTACCTTGAATCTTTAGACCCTTCCACGAACCTGAAGACCTGTAATAAAGCGTATCGTTTGATACTCTTAAGCTGTCTACTTTGGCAGCACCAAAATAAGAGGCTGCTACTTTTCTGTTAGCGTTGTTAATAACAATAGGAACCCATCCTTCACCAGGATCGCCTATGTACGTAGGCATATCTGAAATTCTTATTTGTCCCGTTGCCGTTATTGATATAAGTGTAAGTACTGTAATTAATATCCTGATCATCATATTTGTTTTTAATAGATTATTGTTGTTTCTCCTTCTGTTGTTATTACTTGTCCATCTTCCGTTAGCATTGGCGTACCGTCTTCGTTAAGGAAGATTCCCCCTGTTGTTGTTAAAGAACCTTCTAAAGCTCCCGTACCTATTAACTCAATCGAAAATGTATTTACATCTTCCACGCTTCCCGTATCTGTTGAGCCTGAGATATAGAAATAAGCAGTGTCGATGTATTTAGTTCCGTTTGTAGCTTCTCTCACTATTCTCATTCTCAATACAGTGTGCGTAACCTGCTTTTTTCTCAAATCGGCAAGGGTTAGCATAGTTGGCTCATCTAAATTCACTACGCCATCTATTGAGCCTGTAAAGCTGTTGATAGTAGGAAGAACTCTTTTATATTTACCGTCGCCCTTGCGACTAACATTTATAAATTCAGTCGTGACAGTTAAAGAGCACGACCTACCACAGGCATAAGGCTTCCATTCTCCAGCTTCTTCAAATTCAACTATTACATCTTCACCGTATACTATCATGTTTCAGGTTCTTCTATTTCGGTGAATGCTGCTGTAAACTCTGTGTTGCTTTTTTTGTAAACATTGCCACTAACATCTTTTATAATCCATTCTGTACTGCTAATCACTTCATCATTCACTACTATTATATCGCTGCCTAATTGAACAACCTTACCACTAAAAGCTATTAGCGACTCGGCATTAGTGCCATCATACTGCAATGCATCAACTTCGAATATGGTCTGTGTGTGTGTTGGCATTATTTAGTGTCGTACAAATATTTAAATTCATAACCCCGTGTCAGGTCTGCATCTGCTTCGCCGTCTTTAAACAACTCCCACAAAACACCACTCGCACTATCATTTTTAATATTAATCTCCATTGATCCCCAAATAAAATTCTCGTCAGTAAAATCAGGGTGAGTAACCACGCTTAACATGGATAGGTGATTACCCCCCTGTACTAACCCCAAAACATTTCCTTCTAATTTTGCTCTTTGTTCTTTTCTGTAAAACAGTTCTTCAAACGTTATCAGGTCACCAAGTTTGATCCCAGCTCCTGAGTAATGCCATAAAGAAGTTTTGTCTTGTATCAACCCTGTAGAAGTGCTAAGAAACAACGTGCCTTTAATTGTATTCCTCGGCGAATCATCTATGATTATGTCGTACTCAGATTTGTTCTTTATTACTTCAGATTGTGTTGTTTCGTGTATATGACCTGTTATTCTGGTACTTTCATTTATACTGTATAGAACCTTTAAGGAGAAGTCACCGTAATGTGTTGCAGGATCAGTGCCTCCAACGAACCAAGAATCAGCCAAGTCTGACATAAACACATAAAGAACTCCATCGACAGGGGCCCTTCGTGATTTAGCAGAAGCATTTTGCCATTGATTAAGAGTTGTATAATCGTATACGGTGGGTGTTCCTGTCGTCCCCGAAAAAGGTATTGTAGACCATGATCCGTTAGGCATGAGGTAATAAGCATTAGCACCCGAAAAAGTCCCATCACTTGTTAAGCACACCCAGGGCATATAACCTCTATTCGGGCTGCTTGGGTTTGCTGTTAGTTTGAATCGGTAACTTATGTCAATAACGTCGCCTTGATTTACCTCAAACGGCGTTGAATAAATAGCTGTATCGTCGTCAATCTGGTTTGCCCCTTTTTCTACTACTGCATACCTTTCTATTTCATAAAAGAACTCATCCAAAACAACACGTATATAATAGACATTTGCCCCTCCTGCGCTATTAGCATTCCATCCCGGCATCTGGTATTCAGAAATCCTTCTAATGTCTGCTCCTGTTCCCTCTGTATAGCTTGTAATTAACTGCCCTAATTCTTTAAAATCGTTGTTGTATAGTAACTGTACATTCTCGTAATTGAATGTTTCATTTACCAGTTTATAAGGTCTAAATATCGATCTTAATGGATAGCTTTCTACCTCATCAATCACATATGAATTGTCATACACTACCACTCCTGCTGAAACAAAAACTGAATCGTATTTAAACCCTGCCCATGTTGTAGATTTGAAGTATCTGTATTCACTCCACCTCACTATATTCCATTCGCCCAAAGCTTGAAAAAGACTGCATTTAAAGCGAGTGAAAATTGAATCAAGTACATCATAGCAGCTCTCTATCTCTTTGCCTTTAATGTAGGTGTTTGCATCTATAAACGTATCTTCTAAGAATGTAGCCAACCCGTCATGGTTAACCTCTTTTATGTTTGTGAATATGTTGGTACTTAGTTCAAGCCCAGTTGCTCTTAACGCACTTGAAACAACGCTCATTAAACTTATCCTACCTTCGAAACCGCCATAAGACACTACCCATAAA
>DASVST010000586.1:0-9714 GCA_036387965.1 Segetibacter sp.
ATAAGACTGCGAAATGGAGATATGACCAGGGAGTCATACTTAAGGGAGTCGAGGGAATATGGAATGCAACCGGTGATCCAAGGTGGTTTAACTACATACAAAGGAGCATGGATTTTTATGTAGGAAATGATGGTTCTATCAAGGGATATAAACCCACTGAATACAACATAGATCACGTCAATAATGGTAAATTATTATTGCTTTTGTATCGTGTTACCGGTAAAGAAAAATATTGGAAGGCAGCAACATCATTAAGAGATCAGTTGCGTACTCATCCACGCACTTCGCAAGGTGGTTTTTGGCATAAGAACATCTACACTTCTCAAATGTGGCTTGATGGGTTATACATGGGTCAGCCATTTTATGCTGAGTATGCATTTCTTGCGCATGAGGATCCTGCGTTCAATGATATCATCAAGCAATTCATTTTAATGGAACGCAACTCCCGTGATTATAAAACGGGTTTGTTGTATCACGGATGGGATGAATCAAAACAGCAAAAGTGGGCGAACAAAGAAACCGGAACTTCTCCCAACTTTTGGGGAAGGGCGATGGGTTGGTATGCAATGGCGTTGGTTGATGTGTTGGATTATGTTCCTGCAGATCATCCTCAACGCCGTGAGTTAATTGCAGTATTAAATCGCTTATCAACGGCAGTGTTGAAAGTCCAGGATAAGAAGAATGGCTTGTGGTACCAGGTGTTGGATAGAGGGGGCGAGAAAGGCAACTATGTGGAAGCATCCGCTTCTTCAATGTTTGTATATGCGCTTGCTAAAGGAGTACGAAAAGGCTATTTACCTGCAAGTATAAACAAGGCCGTTAAGAAAGCTTACAATGGAATACTAAAGCAGTTTATTGAAGTTGATGCTAATGGTCAGACTAACTTGAAGGGAACTGTTTCAGTGTCAGGTCTTGGAGGCAATCCTTATCGCGACGGAAGCTACGAGTACTATTTAAGCGAACCTGTTATAGTTAATGATCCAAAAGGTATTGGCGCCTTTATATTGGCAAGCAATGAAATTGAAATGCTTCCAACGCAAGGCGAAGGCAAAGGAAAAACAGTTTTGCTTGATAACTACTTTAACAGTGAAACAAAGAAAGATATCACAGGTAAAATGTCTCCATGGCACTACACATGGGATGACTTAAGCAACAGTGGCTTTTCGGCTTTAGGTAAAATATTCGAACAACATGGAGCTAAGACTGCAACGTTAACCCAAGCGCCAACCGCTCATGATTTATCGAAGGCATCAGTTTACATAATTGTAGATCCTGATCATGAAAAAGACAATCCAAAGCCAAATTACATGCAGCCACAACATGCCCGGGAAATATACAACTGGGTTAAAGGTGGTGGGGTGCTTGCGATATTTCTGAATGACAGCATAAATACTGAGTTCAAAAACTTTAACCAGTTACCGCAAAAGTTCGGAATTACTTTCAACCAGGATGCACGCAATCTTGTAAAGAATGATCAGTTTGAACAAGGCGCTTTCATTATACTTTCCAATCACTCAATCTTCAAAACTGCAAAGAAGATTTACGTAAAAGAGTTGAGCACACTGAATGTTACTAAGCCTGCAAAAGCTGTATTAACTGAAGGTGGAGATAATATTATCGCTGTTGCAAAAGTTGGTAAAGGAACTGTGTTTGCAATTGGCGACCCATGGCTTTATAATGAATATGTTGATGGGAGAAAACTTCCACTTGAATATGAAAATTTTAAAGCTGCCAATGATTTGGTGAAGTGGTTACTAAAGCAGTCAAAAAGATAATTTGAAGAGTTGTTTACCATATAACTTTATTCTTATAATAGTAGCAAGTATAGTTGCTACAAACATTTATGCGCATAAAAGAATAGTAGTAGATATCAACGGAAAGGGAAATTATAAGTCTATACAAGCTGCTATAAACAGCTTGCCTGATTCTTCGGTTACACCTCAAATCATCTACATAAAAAAAGGTGTTTACAAAGAGAAGATATACATTGAAAAGCACAACATTATTTTACAGGGAGAAGACAGGGCAAAAACTATAATCACTCAGTCAATAGCAAGAGATAAATGGCGTTGCATGCACAATGACGATTGGGGTGTTGCAACAATAAACGTGGATGCGAATGATGTTACGTTTCAGAACCTAACAGTAAAAAACACCTTTGGCTTCGACTGGAAAAAAGATGAAACAATTTACTGCCACCAGGATACGGTAACTCATTCAAAAAAGCTGACCAAGGCATCACATCAAATGGCTTTAAGAACAATGAATGCTACAAGGTTGAAAGCGATCAATTGCCACTTCATTGCTTTTGGCGGAGATACTGTAAGCCCCTGGGATGTATCTACAGGCATGTTCTATTTCAAAGATTGCATCATGGAAGGTGGTGTTGATTTTTATTGCCCACGTGGCTGGGCTTATGCTGAAAACTGCAAGTTCATTTCTCATTCAGGTACTGCAGCAGTTTGGCATGATGGATCAAAGTATGAAGATTCAAAAACGGTTTTAAAGAGTTGTTCTTTCGATGGTTTTGCAGGTTTCAATCTTGGGCGCTACCACAGAGATGCACAATTTTATTTGATTGATTGTACGTTCACAAAAAACATGGCTGATAAAGACATATACCTTGTTCCTACAAATAATACTTTGCTGTGGGGGAGAAGGGTTTACTATTATAATTGCCACCGCACAGGAGGAGATTTTGCCTGGCATAAAGACAACTTAACTACAGCAAAAAGTGGTGTACAGGTTAAGGATATTACAGCAGCGTGGGTGTTTAATAATAAGTGGCACCCGGAAAAGAATTACAATTAAAGTTTCAATAGATCATGAATTTATCTCGAACAACTTTGAAAGATATCAGTGCAGAAAAAGTAAATGTACCGGCTCAATCAATATTTAACTTACCTGAAAAGGTATTGCAGTTTGGCACAGGCGTGTTGTTACGGGGCTTACCTGATTATTATATTGATAAAGCAAATAAGCAGGGAATCTTTAATGGTAGAGTAGTGATAGTTAAGTCGACTTCTGCAGGTGGAACAGACGCCTTCCAACAGCAGGATGGTTTGTTTACACATTGCATCCGTGGAATAGAAAATGGCAAAAAAGTTGAAGAAAACATTTTAAACAGTTCAGTAAGCCGGGTAATTTCTGCTAATGAAAATTGGGAGCAGGTTCTTGAATGCGCAGGTAATCCCGATCTCGAAATTATCGTATCAAACACAACAGAAGTGGGCATTAATTTAAAGGCTGATGATAATATTCAGTCCTCTCCCCCTGTTTCTTTTCCGGGTAAGTTGTTATCTTTTTTATACAAACGCTTTCAACTATTTAATGGTGATGCAAGTAAAGGAGTGGTAATTATTCCTACAGAACTAATAATTGATAATGGAAAAAAACTTGAAGCTATCGTGCTTGAATTAGCACATTTAAACTCTGTTGATCCACTTTTCATGGATTGGTTAGAAAATCATAATCACTTTTGTAGCTCACTTGTTGATCGGATTGTTCCAGGCAAATTATCGATTGCTGAAAAAGAAAGGGTAGAGACTGAGCTAGGTTATAAAGATGATTTAATGATCATGTCTGAAAGCTACAGCTTATGGGCCATTGAAGCATGTCATCCAACCGTAAAAGAAAAGCTCACTTTTACAAAGGCAGATTCAGGAGTTGTAATAGCTGACGACATTAGCAAGTTCAGAGAATTAAAATTGCGCCTGCTGAATGGCACGCATACTTTTAGTTGCGGACTGGCTTTTCTCGCGGGCTTTACAACTGTGAAAGAAGCTTTAGAAAACGAAGACATGGCTGCCTATGTTAAACAACTTATGACTGGTGAAATTGCACCAGCTATTCCTTATCAAATAGAAGAAGCCGATGCTATAGATTTTTGTAATAAGGTTATGGATCGGTTTCGTAACTCATTTATTGAACATAAGTGGCTTGCTATTACAGTTCAGTATTCATCTAAAATGAGACTTCGCAATGTTCCGCTTTTGCTGGAGCATTATAAAAAATCAACAGACGTACCTAAACTGATGGCGTTAGGTTTTGCAGCTCATATTTTGTTCATGAAGTGTGAAGCCGAAGAAGGTAAATTCTATGGCACATTCAATGGTTCTAAATACGAGGCACAGGATGATAATGCGGATCTTTACGCCGGTTATTGGAACCAGTCGGAAGGACAGCAGGTAGTCAATCAGGTTTTAGCTGACTCATCATTATGGGGCGAAAGTCTGAACGACTTGCCCGGTTTTGCAGAAGCAGTTGCTCATCATCTACAAGCATTGCAGTCAAGAGAAGTAATAGAAATTATTAAAGAAGCACAGTTCGAAAAACAATTAGTTAATTAAAATAGATGAAGAAAAGTATTCTAAAAGTACATCCTGATGATAACGTGATTGTAGCATTACGTGATATTGCTAAAGGTGAAGAGGTGCACCTGGATGGAAACAAGTATACAGTTGCAGAAGATATTCCTGCTAAACATAAGTTTGCTGAAGCAGGTTTTCAACCTGGTGAAAACATTATTATGTATGGCGTATTGGTAGGTAAGGCTCAAACTGAAATTGGCGCAGGGGGAAGAATCACGACAGCGAATGTAAAACATGCATCAAAAGGCTTTGAGCTTGGAAGCAGAAAAACAGAATGGAATGTACCTGATGTTTCAAAATTCGCTGATAAAACCTTCATGGGTTTTCATAGAAGCGATGGAAGTGTTGGTACTGCCAATCACTGGTTGGTTATCCCATTAGTATTTTGCGAAAACCGAAATGTAGAAGTTCTCAAAGAAAGTTTATTAGATGAACTTGGTTTTGCCCGACCAAAAAAATACAACCAGTTTGCTAAGCAACTAAAGGAGCTTGTTGCTTCAGGTCGTTCTGTTCAGGAGATACTTGATGTGCAATTTAAAGAAGATGAAAGCCTTGAAAAAAACGAAAGGCTTTTCAAAAACATTGATGGTGTAAAATTCATAACACACGAAGGTGGCTGTGGTGGAATAAGGCAAGACGCACAGGCATTATGCGGATTACTTGCAGGCTATATCACACATGCAAATGTAGCGGGAGCAACGATTTTAAGTTTGGGTTGCCAGAATGCACAGGTTGCAATGCTCGAAGAAGAAATTGCAAAACGTTCTGCCAATTTTGACAAGCCGTTGTACATTTTAGAACAACAAAAGATTGGTACCGAAACCGACCTCATCTCTCTCGCATTAAAGCAAACTTTTGCAGGTCTTATCATAGCTAATCAAAACGAAAGAAAGCCCGCACCAATTAGCAAACTTTGTATTGGTTTAGAGTGTGGTGGTTCAGATGGTTTCTCTGGCATTTCTGCAAATCCTGCTATAGGTTATACAAGTGATTTATTGGTGGCATGTGGCGGGTCTGTTATTCTTTCTGAATTTCCAGAGTTGTGTGGAGTTGAGCAAGAAATAAGTGACAGATGTGTTGATGAAGATAAAGCAATTCGCTTCATTGATATCATGCGTAAATACGGTCAGAGTGCAATTAATGCAGGTTCTGGTTTCGACATGAATCCCTCACCCGGAAACATAAAAGACGGCTTAATAACTGATGCAATGAAATCACTTGGTGCTTCTAAAAAAGGCGGAACATCACCAGTTATTGATGTATTGGATTATCCTGAAAAGGTAACGAAACAAGGACTGAATTTACTTTGTACTCCCGGTAACGATGTAGAATCAACAACCGCAGAAGTTGGTGCGGGTGCAAATATTGTTTTGTTTACAACGGGTTTAGGTACGCCGACCGGCAATCCGATTGCTCCGGTTATAAAACTCTCGAGTAATACAAAGTTGTATGAGAGAATGAGCGACATAATAGATATAAATACAGGAACTATAATCGAAGGCAAAGAAACCATAGAACAGGCAGGTGAACGCATTTTGGATTATGTTATTAAAGTAGCAAGTGGCGAAGTCGTAGCTAAGTCTGTTAAGAACGGACAGGATGATTTTATCCCGTGGAAGCGTGGTGTTTCTTTATAACGAGCCGTCATTGCAAGGAGGAGCGACGAAGCAATCTGCTTTGCGAATAGAAAATCTTAGTGCATGAGCAGATTGTTTCGCTAAGCTTCTCAAGGCTCACAATGACTTTCAAGAATGCTTAGGAGTTTACTGGCGAAGTAGTAGTGAGCCCCGTCAAAGTGGGAACGATGTTTAATAGATAGATAAAGCTTAACTAATGAAAAATTTCTTAGACGAAAATTTCTTACTGAAGAACAAAACATCAGAGCGGCTTTATCATGAATTTGCTAAAGAGATGCCCATTATAGATTATCACTGCCACCTGCCACAATCGCAGATTGCAGAGGATAAGCAGTTTGAAAATATTACACAGGCATGGTTATATGGCGACCATTATAAATGGCGTTCAATGCGCACAAATGGTGTAGACGAAAGTTATTGCACCGGTGATAAACCAGACTTCGAAAAGTTTCAGAAATGGGCTGAAACCGTTCCTTATACCTTGCGCAATCCTTTATATCACTGGACACATTTAGAGCTTCAGAGATACTTCGATGTTAAGGAGATATTGAACGGAGATTCAGCAAAAGACATTTACGACTACTGTTCTGCAAAACTACAAACACCCGACTTCTCTGTTCGTAACCTGTTACGTAAAATGAATGTGAAGGTAGTTTGCACTACTGACGATCCAGTTGATGATCTTGCTCAACACAGGCAACTAAAAGAAGAGTTCGAAATTCCTATTCTTCCTGCTTTCAGACCAGATGCAGCAATGAATGTTGACAATGCAACAAACTTCAATAGTTATCTTTCTAAACTTGAAAAAGCTGCCGATGTTAGCATCGCCTCTTTCCAGGATTATATCGATGCATTAAAAAGCCGACATGATTTTTTTACTGCGAATGGTTGTGGTGTTTCCGATCATGGACTCGAAGAAATATATGCTGAAGACTATACAGATACAGAGATTGAAGCCATTTTCAATTTAATAAGGTCGGGTAAAGGTTTATTGCCTGTTGAAATAAGAAAGTTCAAATCTTACATGCTGGTGTTGTTTGCAGAATGGGATTGGGAGAGAGGCTGGGTTCAACAATATCATCTTGGTGCATTAAGAAATAATAACAGCCGCAGGTTGCGACAATTAGGCCCGGATACAGGCTGGGACTCGATTGGCGACTTTTCTCAGGGAAGAGCCTTATCTAAGTTTTTGAATAAGTTAGATAGCAACGATAAATTAACCAAGACGATCATTTACAACTTAAATCCCGCAGACAACGAATTGATGGCAACAATGATTGGCAACTTTAATGATGGTTCCGTTGCCGGCAAAGTTCAGTTTGGATCTGCGTGGTGGTTTTTAGATCAGAAGGATGGAATGATAAAACAAATGAATGCTTTATCAAACATGGGACTGCTTAGCCGTTTTGTTGGGATGCTTACAGACAGTAGAAGCTTTCTCTCTTTTCCACGTCATGAATACTTCCGCAGAATATTATGTAACCTGTTTGGTGAAGAAATTGAAGATGGTGAATTGCCGAATGATATTGAGTGGACAGGAAAAATAATACAGGACATTTGTTTTATTAATGCAAAGAACTACTTCAACTGGCAACACTGTGATCAGCCTGCTGAAGTAAGAAAAACTCATGCTACGCAGTAAATCAATGAAGAAAGTATTATGTTTTGGTGAGATTTTAATGCGGTTATCCCCCGAGGTAAATGGTGATTGGTTAAAGAATAACATCATGCCAATCTACATCGGTGGTGCTGAGTTAAATGTTGCAACAGCATTAGCTAAATGGAATGTACCCGTAGGTTACGCTACCGCCATGCCTGATAATTATCTTTCGGCTGAAATAAAGAAGCTGATCAACAATAATAATATTGACAGTTCATATATTCATAACAGTGGCAATCGTATCGGCATTTACTATTTACAGCAAGGTGCTGATATGAAGAATGCAGGAGTAATTTATGATAGAGCACACTCCTCATTTTCAGAATTAAAGCCGGGCATGATCGATTGGGATTCTGTGTTGCACGAAGTTTCCTGGTTTCACTTCAGCGCTATAAGTCCTGCACTAAATCAAAATGCTGTTGAAGTTTGTAAAGAAGCCTTGCAAGCAGCATCCAAAAAAGGAATCACTATTTCTGTTGATCTTAATTATAGAGCAAAGCTTTGGCAGTATGGTAAGAAGCCGGTTGATGTTATGCCTGAACTTGTAGCCTATTGTAATGTGGTGATGGGAAACATTTGGGCTGCAAATACTTTGTTGGGCATCGAGGTAGATCCGGAGGTTCATCTTCGCGATATCAAAGAAGAGTACATTCAACATTCAAAAAAAACAGCTGACGCTATACAGAGCAAATTTATGAAGTGTAAAGTCGTTGCTCATACTTTCCGATTCGATCATGGTACCACAGGCATAAAGTATTTTACCTGCCTGCATAAAGAAGAACATTCATATATTTCACCTGAATTCATCATCGAAAAAATAGTTGATAAAGTGGGCAGTGGTGATTGCTTTATGGGTGGATTGATCTATGGTTTTCAACATGATCATTCGCCCCAAAATGTAATTGATTTTGCAGCTTCTGCAGCAGTGGGTAAGTTGCAGGAAAAAGGTGATTTTACAAATCAAACGATCAATTCAATTCAACAAAGATTAACAGCACATGGACAAGCGTGAAACGATACAGGATCTGATTGGCAAAGAAGGTTTGCTCCCGCTTTTTTATCATAATGATGTTGAACTATGTATTGAGGTTGTGAGAGCATTGTACGATGCCGGTGTAAGAATTGTTGAGTTCACTAACAGGGGGAAAAATGCTTTAACAAACTTCAAAGTGTTGATCAGGGAGCGTGATGCTTCAATGCCTGGTTTGATGATGGGTATCGGTACGATCAAATCTTCTGAAGACGCTACAAACTTTATTGATGCAGGAGCTGATGTGTTAATCAGTCCAACGTTTAATAGTGGCGTAGCTGATGTTGCTTACATGAACAAAGTTTTATGGATACCCGGATGCATGACACCAACAGAGATACACGTTGCTGAAAATGCCGGCTGCACCTTGATCAAATTATTTCCAGGTAACGTATTAGGAACCTCTTACGTGCCCGCCATAAAACCATTATTTCCGGGGCTGCGGTTTGTTATAACCGGCGGAGTAGAAACAAGTAAAGAAAACCTGGCTTCGTGGTTTAAGTCTGGCGTTGTCGGTGTAGGCATGGGAAGTAAATTGATCACGGAAAAGATATTAGCTGATAAAGATTATAATACACTTACAAATAACACGAAAGAAGTTCTCCAGACCATTCAATCCCTAAAATCTTAAACATGCCAAAGGCAAGCATTTCTAAATACAGGTGGACGATTTGTTCGTTGCTATTTTTTGCCACAACCATAAACTATTTAGACAGGCAGGTTCTTTCTTTAACCTGGAAAGATTTTCTTGTTCCTGAGTTTCATTGGACGGATAGTGACTATGGAACAATCACCGCGTTGTTTTCTATTTTCTATGCAGTATCAATGTTATTTGCCGGGCGCTTTGTTGATTGGATGGATACGAAAAAAGGCTTTCTCTGGGCTATAGGTGTTTGGTCAGTAGGAGCTTGTCTTCACGCATATTGTGGAATTGCAACTTCCGGTATTTTAACTGGTAATTGGTTTGTAGGTTTCGAAGGAGCTAAAGAAGTTATCGCTGGTGTTAACAATACTGCG
>DASVST010000587.1:0-2683 GCA_036387965.1 Segetibacter sp.
AATATCATTGAAACCTAATGCAGGAAACAAAACGCGTATTGCAGTATTAATTAAGGTGCATCCTCTGCTTCATTCCCTCGTACAATATCATTGCAGTTGCAACAGAAACGTTTAAAGATTCAAAATCACCAACCATTGGTATTTTAAATCGCTCATCTGCAGTTTTCATTAGCGCAGGATAAATTCCTTTGTCTTCACTGCCCAAAATAATTGCGCAAGGCTCCTTTAAATCTAGGTCGAAAACATTTTTCTCTGCAGTCATTTCGCTTGCATAAATCTTGATGCCATTCAGGTGCAAATCATCAACAGCTTTCATTAAACTATTGACCCTGCAAACAGCAATCTTCTCCAGTGCACCGGCTGAAGTTGTTATGGCATCTTCATTCAATGCGCCTACGCCTTTTTCAGGAATGATGATAGCCTGAACGCCGCAACAATAAGCTGTACGAGCAATTCCTCCTATATTTCTAATGTCTGTTATTCCATCAAGAATTAAGAACAACGGCGTTTGTCCATTTTCAACAACAAAAGAGATAACCTGTTGTAAATCCTGGTATTGAACCTTTGACTTTATAGCAACACATCCCTGGTGATTACTTATGTTGAAACTATTTAGCTTTTCAACAGGAACTTTATTAATCGGGATTTGATTTTCTGCTGCAAGCTTCTTTACTTCATCTATTACGTCACCATGTATAGTGCTTACTAAATAGATTCTTTCAAGCTGCACTCCTGAAGTTATTGCTTCCATTACCTCCTGTCTTCCAACAACAAGTGTATTCTTTTTTGGTCTGTATTGCTGACGTACTGGCCTAAAACTTTTCACTCTATAAAATTAAGTATACTGTAATTAAAAACCCTCTCAATTGAGAGGGTTCTATTATTTTTATCTTGGTCAATTATAATCCAAAAGCCTTACGCACTTTACTTACGTAATCAAGCTTCTCCCATGTAAATAATTCAACCTTTATTGATTTTACTTTACCGTTAGGCATTGCAAATTCTTTTACCTTAATTTCAGGTTGACGACCCATGTGGCCGTAAGCTGCTGTTTCGCTATATATAGGCGCTCTTAATTTTAAGCGTTGCTCAATAAAGTAAGGACGCATATCAAAAATGCCTTCAACGATTTTAGCTATTTCTCCATCAGTCATATTAACTTTCGATGTACCGTATGTAACAACATTTATACTTGTTGGTTGAGCTACACCAATAGCGTAAGAAACCTGCACAAGTACTTCATCACAAACACCTGCAGCTACTAAATTCTTTGCAATATGTCTTGTTGCATAAGCTGCGCTTCTATCCACTTTCGAAGGATCTTTTCCGCTGAAAGCACCACCACCATGAGCACCTTTTCCTCCGTATGTATCAACAATAATTTTGCGACCTGTTAAGCCTGTATCGCCATGCGGACCACCAATAACGAATTTACCAGTTGGATTGATGTGGTATTTAATTTCGTTGTTGAAAAGCTTTGCATATTTCTTATACTTTGATTTTACTCTCGGGATAAGAATGTTGATGATGTCATTCTTTATCTGCTCAAGCATTTTACCTTCTTTATCAAAATCATCATGTTGAGTTGAAACAACGATTGCATCAATTCTTACAGGGCGATTATTATCATCATACTCTAAAGTAACCTGGCTTTTAGCATCAGGACGTAAATATTTTATTTGCTTATTCTCTCTTCTAAGCGCAGCTAATTCAATTAATAATTTATGAGCAAGATCTAAGGCTAACGGCATGAAATCTTCCGTTTCGTTCGTTGCATAACCAAACATCATTCCCTGGTCGCCTGCACCTTGCTCTTCTTTTGATTGCCTGTCTACACCTTGGTTTATGTCTGAAGATTGCTCGTGAATAGCAGAGAAAATACCGCAGCTGTTTGCTTCGAACATGTACTCACTGTTTGTGTAGCCTATGCGGCGAATTACACCACGTGCAATCTCCTGAACATCGAGATACGCTTTGCTTTTCACTTCACCAGCTAATACAACCTGCCCTGTTGTAACTAATGTTTCGCAGGCAACTTTGCTTTGAGGATCGAAAGCTAAAAAATTATCAATAAGCGCATCACTTATCTGATCAGCAACTTTATCAGGATGTCCTTCAGACACACTTTCGGATGTAAATAAATATGACATAACCAGTTTTAGTTTTTGTTAAAATGGGTGCAAAGATAGGGGTTGAAGAATAAACCCTACAGACGTGAATAAATAATTCTTAAACGCATTCTGTTAGGATTGCCTATGGTTGATCCCCCGTGCAGTTTAACCCTTCCGTCAGCTGTATTATTTGCACTACCTGTAGTTATATAATAAGATCCGGGCTTACCTGTAAATGGATATGGAGGACTGTAGCTTAAGGAATCATTTGTTGGAGCACTGATAAGCAACAAATGATTTTTATCTCTTCGAGAAACAATACCCTGCACATATCGGCTGATGTTGAATTTATATGAAGCTAGCCGCTGCGTACCTTCTGTTTTGTAACTTAACAGGCCACCAAAGTATTCGTAATTAGGTGCACCGGTTTGGTCAAGCTGGTAATCGTTTGGAATGTTTATTCTTGCTTTAGTAGCGCTGTCATATGCTGAAAGAAGCAAATACCGTGGTGGATTCATTGTAGTTATAACAGGATCGTTGTCGGGAGACTGTTCAGTTATTAATTCAGCTCT
>DASVST010000588.1:0-7587 GCA_036387965.1 Segetibacter sp.
GCTCATTCTGCATTTGAAGTAAAAAGAAAATTAGGTTGCAACCCACGCTACCATTATACCATCTATATAATTGGTTTTTCATAGAATATTGGATTAAAACGGGGCTGGATTTCTATCCTGGCCCTTTATTTTTTTAGGGTAGTAAAAAACACCAATCAACAAAAAAAGCCCTTCTAAAGAAGAGCTTTTTACAAATGTTATTCATTATCTGTAGAGCAAGTCGTAATATTCATGCGCCATCCGGTTACTATCAAACTGAAACCTCACATCTCTCATTCCGTTCTTTACAATCTGCCTCCACGTATCAGGATTTTCATAGTATAACGGCAGAACCTGGTTTTCAAGAATATCATACATCTGGTTCAAATCATATTCGTCCTGTTCGTGTACATGCATATTGTCGTAATCTACCATCGGAACTACGAAGCCATTATTGCCGTGATTGATAAATTCTGGTATCCAGCCATCATCAGTACTAACGTTTACCGCACCGTTCATACAGGCAGTCATCCCACTTGTGCCAGAGGCTTCGCGGGGAACCCGCGGATTGTTTAACCAAACATCAGAAGCTTGCTTTAAACGCTTACTCAAGCCAAGTTCGTAACCAATTAAAACCGCTACATTTTTATAATTCTTACTTAGATGAACAAGATTATTAAAGTCGCTGATTGCAGGATAATCCAACGGGTAAGGCTTGCCTGCCCATATTATTTGAACAGGATATTTTGTGTTACTTGTCAGCTTGTTGAATCTTTCACGGTCTCTCGTTATAAGCTCTGCTCTTTTATATCCAGCAAACCTTCTTGCCCAAACGATGGTAAGAATATTCGGATCAAATACTTTCCCAGTTTGGTCTGCCACTATTTCAAATGCTCTTCTCTTCAAATGCTTTTTACGGTCGTCAAAGCTCCAATCATTTCCTTCTTCACTAAAACGATATAATTGTTTATCTGCCCAATAACGCCAATTCTGCGCATTGGTAATAGAGATGATAGGGCATATATTTTCGTGCTGACCCCACATTGCGCGGCTTACATGACCATGAAGTTGAGATACACCATTAGCAAGTCTTGCAAAACGAAGTGCCACTAATGAGTGATTAAACTGATCATCTTTTAACCCGGTAATTCTTCTTACTTCATCAAGGCTAAGACCACAGAAGTAACTCATTTTATGACATAGGTAAATATCATGTTTTTCATTACCTGCTTCTTCAGGAGTGTGCGTTGTAAATACAAGACGCTTTCTTACTTCGTCAACGCTCTTATGCTTATCCAATAGATAAAATGCAGCTGATACACCGTGTGCTTCATTTAAATGATAACGATCGGGGTTGAAATTCAATTCGTCGATTAACTTTGCACCACCTACTCCAAGCAGAATAAATTGAGCAACTTTAGTAGCAACGTTACCATCGTATAACCTATGCGAAATAGTTTGAGAGACATAATCATTCTCAGGCACATCAGTACTTAAAAGAAAAAGTGGCGCACTATTAAAAGTTGTAGGGTTCAAATAAAGAACCTTAACCCACACAGGGTGGTCGTGTATATTAATCTGAAACTTTATGTCTGTTTCCTCCAGAAAGCTGTACAGCTTCTCCATCCATGTTACCTGTAATGTCTGATCCTGGTTACGAGCCTGGTCGTAATAACCATACTTCCATAAAATGCCAATGCCGATTAAGTTCTGACGTAATTCGTATGCACTGCGTAAGTGAGAGCCGGCAAGAAATCCCAAACCTCCACTATAAATTTTTAATGGTTGATGTACAGCAAACTCCATGGAGAAGTATGCAGTTTTAGTAGCGTAGCGTTCATTAATCTCGTAAGGGACCTCGTAATTTTTAAAGCTCATAAATATTTTATTTTCAAAAGGAGTGCAATATAACCATGAAATAGTTAAACATGTACTTTATACACATTAGTTATCTTTTGCACCTGAATTCTTTAATTTTATTACTCGTAGCAAAAACTCATGCCATACCAATTATTATCTTAGAAAAAATTTAAATCAGTCGCCAATGTGTAGAAGAAAGTAAGCATTACGGCTAGCATTAGAATCTGACCAATCATTATTATTTTTTTGGCTTCGGCTCTTTTTTCTTAGTGTATGTATCATCAAAAAAGCACTTTATTCCCCGGTGGTTTCCACAACTTCCCTGCTCTTTTACTTTTACCTGGTTTTTACTGAAGGAGAAATCAACTACACAGGGGTCACCATTTTCACTAAATACAGCTGAGTTATCAGTTTGCATAACGATTTCACCTTTTAATTCGCCGGTACAAGGCTCTTCATCATCATTTTCAAACCGCACATAAAACCGATAAGTAGATGGATTTTTTCCATCGCGCAGAAACAAAAAGCTCCTCTTTCCTTTGATATAATCACCGCTATATTTATTTGTTTTAGGTAGTGTATCTAACGGATTATTAATATTCGTGGCTAGATGACTCTGATCATTAGTTTCAGTCATTACAACTGTAAACACACCTACGTTATTATAGGCATAAATTACCCTGCTGTATAACAGGTCATTTTCTTGTTTCCATTCTTTAGTTAACGAGATGGCAAGTCGATTATCAATGGTTGAACTGTAAACAATTTCTTTATCAGGATTTGTAGTAAGCAAAGGAAGAGAAGATGAAAATTTTTTATTGTTGTCAAAAACCAAAAGGTATATGGCAGACTTATTTTTTGATCTAACGTGAGTAACGAGGTAAGTTTCTTTTCCTTTATTTTCAAACCTCCCTACCGGGTGTATTACCAGGTTCTTCTCTTTATTAAATGCAGATGATAGTAACGTATCCGGAACAAATTTATTAAAAACTGCTTGAGTAATAGTTGATGTATCAATTAGTTTATTGATGTTTGTATCTGCAACTGAATACGGTAATTTCAAAGTTTCGAACCCTCCAAAAAAGTCTCCCACTTCCACTGTCGTAGTTCCTGTTAATGATTTCTTTTTGTCTTTACAGGCAAAAACTGCAGTAATCACAACAAAGAGTAACAGGTATTTTCTCATAATTTCTGGTATTAAATAGTCGTCTAAATTAAGATTATTTAATAAGAGGCAAAGTAATCGTGAGGTATAATAAAATACATAGAGGTATGTTTCGCTATTTGAATTAAATATTTAGATTTGTCTAAATTTAATTTTAAGCATAGTGGTTTTTTCTATCAGCGAAGAAAATTATATCAAGGCCATTTACCACCTGCAGAACGCAGAGGGTATGGTAACAACGAATGAACTTGCTGCAGAGTTAAAGACAAAAGCTGCCTCAGTTTCTGACATGCTTAAAAAATTAAAAGCAAAAAAGCTTTTGATCTATGAAAAGTACCAGGGCTTTAAATTAAGTACAGAGGGTAGAAGGATCGCATTGGGCATCATACGCAAACATCGCTTATGGGAGTTTTTCCTGGTAAAGAAACTTGAATTTGGTTGGGATGAAGTACATGAGATTGCAGAGCAATTAGAACATATAAACAGCTCACTCCTGGTTGAAAAACTCGATGCATTTTTAAACTTTCCAAAATTTGATCCACATGGTGATCCTATTCCTGATGTAAATGGGAAAATGGAGTTGAGCAAGCAGATCAATCTTATAGATCTTCCCATTAATCAGTCAGCAGAAGTAAGCGCAGTTGGAAGTCAATCAACAGAATTACTCGAGTTGCTTCGGCATAAAAATATTAGCATAGGAACAAAGCTTGAAGTTAAACGTAAGTTCAGCTTTGATCATTCCATCGAAATAAAAATCAAAAACATTCCTGCATTTTCTATTAGCCAGCAATTGGCTCAAACCCTTTTTGTAAAAACTTTATAGATGAAAGAGTTAGAACAATATTTAGTGGAGATTGGTCCGGTATGGTCAGCCTTGTTGGCAACAACTTTTACATGGTTAGTAACTGCAGCAGGTGCTTCGTTAGTTTTCTTTTTTAAGGGGATGAAAAGAGTTTTACTTGATGGAATGCTTGGCTTTACTGGAGGCGTTATGGTAGCAGCTAGTTTTTGGAGCTTATTAAATCCTGCAATAGAGATGAGTGAAACACTATATCCAACAATGAAATGGATGCCTGCGGCAGTTGGGTTTTTTGTTGGTGCTATGTTTATATATGTTCTCGATAAATACACACCGCATTTACACATAAACTTTGGGGTGGAAGAGACCGAAGGAGTAAAAACCAAATTACATAGAACCACATTATTAATTCTTGCTATTACACTTCACAACATTCCCGAAGGACTTGCTGTTGGAGTTTTATTTGGTGCCGCTGCGGAGGGTATGCCTGGAGCAACCATAGCTGGTGCAGTTGCATTAGCGATAGGTATAGGGATCCAGAATTTTCCTGAAGGAATAGCTGTCAGCATGCCATTACGAAGACACGGAGTTACAAGATTTAAGAGTTTTTGGTACGGTCAATTATCCGCAATTGTTGAACCCGTTGCGGGTGTTATAGGTGCATTAACCGTAATATACATGCAACCTGTTTTACCATTTGCTCTTGCCTTTGCTGCAGGAGCTATGATTTATGTAGTTGTAGAAGAAGTTATACCGGAAACACAAAGAGATAAATACACCGACGTCGCAGTAATGGGTTTTATCGGAGGTTTCCTGGTTATGATGATTTTAGATGTTGGTCTGAGTTAAATTATTGCAACACTTCTTTTATCATCGGTGCCAGCCTTTCTGCCCACTTTTTATATTCTTTACCTGAAGGATGTAAGCCATCATCTGCGATTAGAGAAGGATCATTTTCTGCTTCTCGTGTAGATGGGGTTATATCTAAATACTTGATGTTGTTCTTAAGGGTTATCTCTTTATTGATCATGTTGAATAAATCGATCTCTTTCCGAACCCGCGGTTTATCTGCCGCAGGTACAAAGGGTGTAGAGCTGTAGTCCGGTATAGATAAAACAACTACACGTGATGGTCTGTTGCCCGCGATTTCAATAGACTTAATAAGTAATTGCGTAAATCGTGTTCTGTAACCACCTGTATCCATTCTTTGGTATTGATCATTAACACCAATAAGCAAACTTACCACATCATAGGGTCCTTGTGGATTTTGCTGATTTATAGCAGTCATTAAATTTTGTGTTGTCCATCCTGTTACGGCAATGTATTGGGGATCATTGATCTTAATATTTGATTGTCTCAGAAGAGCAACAGTCTGTGCAGGAAATCTTTGTTCGGTTGAAACCCCCTGACCTATAGTATAAGAATCGCCAAGAGCAAGGTATCTTTTTTCACCAGTAGGAGAAGGAGTAAGTGTTGAATCAGTAGGCATGGGAGTATTGTTGTCTTTCACACATGCAGGTAATGCAAATAATGCAGGGATAAAAACGATGAATTGAAAAATAGGTATAAACAAAAACTTTTTCATAACCTATATACCAGAAATTTCTGTGCCTGGTTTTCTATTCTTCTTCCTCTGCAGGTTCGTTCATGATACGTTTTAGTTTTAGCTTTGTGACAGGGGCAACTATTAACGGAAACTTCTCCACGTTGACGTTACTCGGGTCAAGTCCAAAACCTCTCTCTTCACCCAGGCTCATTTCTTTTATCCAGAAGTATAGCTTCATAACAAGCTTTTCTATAAACGGAAGTTCATTGTCCTGGCTCAGATATTTTTCCATTACGATAAACTGGAAATCACCGGTTACGTTGTTTCGTTCTAAACTTTCGTACCGGCTGGTTATGTTTACTTCTTTATTAGCAACAAGATCTGCAACAACTTTTCTAAACATTAAATTAATACGCTGCTCCACTTTGAAACCTAACCTGAATTCTACCCTTATAATATCGTTCGGTATAATATGATCAACACTATATTCTGCAGTATAGGGATCGTCTAAAACATCAACATGCACAAACCAATAAATATCTGCCCGTTTTGGTTTTTTGTTTAATATAGAATAAATGATTTTATGCTCAATCTCCTTCGGGTTATTGGCACTTGTCATATACACCAAGTGCGTTGCATATTTAGGAACAGTTTTGTCGTTACTTAATTCCTGTATTTGTGGTACGTAATGATCAAGCCTTACAAATTCTATATAACGGTTCTTAATTTTTCGCGATCTGAACCATACATACATGATCGTGAACATGAACAATCCAACCATCAATGTTATATAACCACCATGTGTGAATTTTTGCAATAGCGCTATTAAGTAAACTACTTCTATGATAAAGTACGCTACAAGGAAAATATAAATCCACCACGCCTTAATTCTATGCAACACCATATAATTGGCGAAGAGTATGGTCGTCATCAACATAGTAACAATAATAGCGAGGCCATATGCAGCTTCCATTCTTGAAGATTCCTGGAAGTATAAAATGACGATCACACAACCCACGAATAATAAGCCATTGATACCTGGAATGAATAATTGTCCTTTAGCTTCCGATGGATAACGTATTTTAAGTTTTGGCCAAAGGTTCAACCGCATTGCCTCACTTATAAGCGTAAAAGATCCTGATATCATTGCCTGGCTTGCAATAATCGCAGCACTTGTTGCAATTATCACCCCAACGGGAACAAACCATTGCGGCATGATGTCGTAGAACGCGTTTATGTTCAGCAATTCTTTGTTTGCTTTTGTTACATGAATACCTGTTCTGTGAGCTAAAAGAAAAGCACCCTGTCCAAGATAATTGATAAGCAATGTGACTTTTACAAAACCCCACGAAGCACGAATGTTTCCCCTGCCGCAATGCCCAAGATCGCTGTACAATGCTTCTGCTCCTGTAGTACATAAAAATACCGCTCCCAAAAGCCAAAAGCCACCAGGATAAATACTGAGAAAATTAATTGCATAGTATGGATTAAAAGCTTTAAAAATGGACAAGTCGTCCATTATATGGGAAGCTCCTAAAACTGCGAGCATGCTAAACCATACCAACATCACCGGTCCGAACAGTTTACCAATAGAAGCAGTGCCGAATTGCTGCATAAAGAAAAAAAGACAAAGAATGACCAATACAATAATTACGATCGTTCCTGTTGTAATATCATGCAGTGCCGGAATATTTTTTAACCCTTCAATAGCAGAAGTAATGGAGATGGGAGGGGTAATAATACCATCAGCTAATAGCGCAGCACCACCAAGCATTGCGGGCAGTACAAGCCACTTTTTTCTTCGTCGCACAAGGGCATATAAGGCAAAAGTTCCACCCTCGCCATTATTATCTGCTCTTAAAATAAGCCATACATACTTAACCGTGGTTTGCAAAGTAAGTGTCCAGATGATACACGATAAACTTCCTATTATAAGTTCTTCCGAAATTATTCTGTCTGAAATAATGGCGTTAAAAACATAAAGAGGAGAAGTTCCAATATCGCCATAAATAATACCCAGAGCAATCAGTAATCCTGCAGAGGAGACTTTGTTTATGTGCTTGCCCACCTAATGGAATTTGTTAAGGATTGAATAATAATATATGCAAATGTAGAAGTAAAGTTTTCATTCGTTATTGAAAATGTTTTGCTGTGCAGTAATTGTTAAAAACGTTATGATTATGTTTTAGGTATTATTATCATGTTTTAAGTATTATTTAGGTTGAACATACTAAGCAA
>DASVST010000589.1:0-1588 GCA_036387965.1 Segetibacter sp.
CATTTTCCTGAAGTGCAACCTCGAATTCATTATTATTTGTAATGCGACGGCTTGTAGCTTTCTTTCTAGAGAGGTACAACCTTTTACCCGTGTCTTTAACTTTTCCTTTTGGCTGATATAACCGATTTAAAAATGTAATTACCCAGGGAGAAACTGTTCCTAATGGAGAAGGTAGTGAAGGAACAAATAAGCGTTCCGCATGAATATGACAACTGTTTCTTCCATTATGATTAATTATTTTATCGAATGGTATACCTAACAAATTGATTGCTTCTAATTGAAATGATTGGTTTGAGTGATACATCACAAACCAATCTATTTTGTCAAACAGATTTGATTTTTTTAGAAGTTCCACTCGAGGTATGCAATCATAATTCCAATGATGGAAATTATTGTACCCACTAGTACTTATTACCGCTACATTTCCATTTATGTATTCAGGCGTAGGCATCATTAGCTTTTTTGTTAATAAGCTGAAATTCTCCGGACACACCCCCCCATATGCACCAAATTCTCTAGACAAATCCGATATTATATAGTTGTCCGGAGAGATGATAAAATTTGAGGCATCACCGTAAACATATCCACCTCTGATCTCCGTAACATAAGCTTGTGGTGACGTTCGGGAAAAAAATTTAGAAAACCGTTTTGTAATATGATGATTTTCTATTATGGGCGGTAACTCTTTGATGTGTTCACTCCTATATACCGGATAAAGATTAATTTCATTAGAGTTTTTTATGTATTCTTCCAAAGAAATAACTTTCCTAGGTGCCTTATATAGGTGTTCAGGAACATATTTTTTAACAAGTGAAACCACGGTCTTTTCAATTTTAGACTTTATTCCTAGACCCATAATTTAAGGCGTATCCCCCACTTGTCGTGACTCCTGAGAAAAGTTAAACACCTTATACAACCTATGAAGTGTTAATACGCGGAAATATATCTCTTCGTATCCTCTTTTTCCGTCGACAAACAAGGTAAATTGTTCTACCAACTTATTAGATAGAAAGTCAAATGTTTCAACAGATTCCAATAATTCTTTATAGACCAACTGATAATTTGATTTCATTAAAGCCGCAGTTGGAGCAACAAATCCCATTTTATCTGTCCGGAATTTTATTGAACTTGGTAATTCCTTAACTGCCTCTCTCAAGATATATTTAGAATAACCATTTTTTAGCTTAAAGGAAACTGGTAAGCTAAGAACGTACTCAACTAATCTGTAATCCAAAAAGGGCAGTCTAGATTCAATTGAAAAACACATTGAGTTTCGGTCTTCTGAATGTAGCAAGGCCGGCAAATTTGTAACTGTAACTTCCTTTAAGCTCAAAGAATGTACTGACGAAGCTTTTATTATCTGGCCTCTCGTGCTTGCTCGTGAATTATATTTACTCTTTAGCCAACGGTACTTCTTTCGTGCAAAAATCTTTTTTATTCTTAGTACAGAAGAATGGTAAAAAGAATTTAAAAAAAGTGTCTTAAATTCCTTGAGAAAAGAAGAATTGTTAGCCTTAGCTCTAGCATTTATCAGATGAAAAAAATTGCGAAAGTCAATTTTTTTTAATGCATCTAATAAGGATTGGGT
>DASVST010000590.1:0-3957 GCA_036387965.1 Segetibacter sp.
AGTGCTAATTCTACATTAGGATATTTCAGGTTTGATTTAGAAGATTTACAAGCTGAGAGAATTTCTCCGGAAGGTTCAGTTTATAACGCTTCAGACCTAGCTAATGGAAACCTTCTTTCTGTTAAGAAGAAGAAAGAATCAAAAGAGGAGCCTGTGGCAGGTGTTGAAGAGAAAGCAACAACAGAAACAGCACCAGCATCAGAAACAGCAAGAACTGAGGTAGTTGATATGCTTCAACAGAATAAAATTTCTGTTTACCCTAACCCGGTAGCAATGGGTGGTGTATTGAGAGTAGCTTTCAAAGATCAGCCACAGGGGTCATACACTATGCAGTTTATGGATATTGCCGGCAAACTGATAAGCTCAAGACAAGTTAACATCAGCAGCAGACAGCAGGTAGAAGAATATGCTCTTCCTGAATTAACTGCAAGAGGAAACTACTTATTAAAAGTTGTTAGCGAGACAAAGCAGGTAGTTGGTATTAATAAAGTGGTTGTTCAATAATCTTTAGTAACAACATGGTAATTAAAACGGAGTGTCTAACAGGCACTCCGTTTTTTATTGTTGCTCTCCGTTAAACAAAGCCACTCGCTATCGATCAATGGCATGATTATTAATGAGTAATTAAAAACTATTTATCATGAATAATATTTTTCGTGGGCTCATTGCCGGATACGGTGCAAAAAAATTAGGTGGCGGTTGCTTTAGTACAATCATCGTTTTTATTATAATCTGGTATGCACTTGGGCAGTGTAACTAATCTTTACTTGTTGTTATAATAATGCTTTAAGGAAGATGTAGTTAATCAACAACTGGCAGAGTATTATTAAACAAAAGAACTGCTGTCTCCAGCAGTTCTACATATTACACAAAAAACATCATTAGTCAAAACCGGGGGCAGGCATAACGCTTCCTGCTTGCACGACCTTCAAAATTACCTGCTTCAAACCAAGGTAATCTTATACTTAGTCTTACCTCACCAAAATAATAATTATCGTTTAAAAGTGGGTTTCCACGTTGAATTCCACCAGCGGGGTAAGTTGCAGATGGATTACTTTTTACTTCATCACCTCTGTATGCATAGGCTACCGAAGTGGCACCCCTTTCGTGAAACAAAATATGTTGATCAACATATGTTTTACTTACATCGTCAAGATAATCAGTAAAACATTTCCTTGTTCCAAACTCTGCGCCGATCCACACGTAATCAGATACGGCATATTTAATTCCTGCTCCAAATGGTATACTGAATTGCGAGAGTTTATAGTTGTTCCTGTCGGGGTACTGGGCCAAACCTTGTCCTTCTGTACTTAAAGGTTGCAGGTATAACTTCTCACCCACAGTATCAATTGTGTATGGATTAAACTTGAAGCTGCTTATGCCTCCAAAAAAATAAGGTGTGAATTTGTAATTGTCAAGATCAAACAAATCGTATTCTAACATTAAAGCTGTTTCTGATAGATTTGTTTTGAAGCTTAGGTTTCTATTCTTTAAAGCATCATCATCATTGTCCTTGTCTTGTCCTTCTAATTTTGTTATTGATAATTCAGCCCTGACAGATAAATGGCCCGTAATATTATAACTGGCACCGATGGTATAAACATGTTTCGAATTCTGTAAGGTTATTTCTTTTTGTTGAAGATCACCTTTATAGTTAGCCATACCCGTCATAAAATTAGCTCTAAGCTGAGCTGATGCAGAATAATGGATTACACTAAGAAATAGTAGACAAAGAAGGTTTTTCATCTGGTGACATTTTAAATAGACAGAAGTGATCTATTATAAAACGCGACCAGTAACAAGAAATTGCAGAAAACCTATATTTATTTATCCCGTTTTTTATTCACAAAATCCGGAAAATTTGTAAGCCGAAAATGTATTAAGATGTGTGAAAATGCTGCTTCAAGCACATTATTAGAGAGGAATCTCAATGCCAGGAAAATACGTTGCTATTAATCTTGATACAGTACAAGAGTGTGACGCAAGAATGATGCTATGAAATACCTCTGCTCGTCCGAATAAAATCAATTAAGAAATCCAACCAGTAATATTTCATCAGCAGCCTTATGTTTTATTTAAATTCTAAATATTGAATGCTGACGAAAGGCAGAAACTGCACCGCTTCCCCAACATCTAAAATTAAACATAAATGAAAAATGCTTTCCGCTTAGAGCTTTTATAATTCTCTGCCAACGGGGCTTAACTTGTTTGTTGAAAGCTTCACCCGTTGCACAATACTCATAACAAAACCTACAGCCATTACTACAATACCAAGCCATAGTACATTAATAAAAGGAAACTCGTAAGCTTTTAAAGTAACAAAATCGAGTACCACATTGCTTTCTTTTACACCCAGCTCGAGCGTGCCTTTTTCCTGGTCTTTAACCTGGTTAAAATTTACAACGAGGCTTTGTGCCATAACAGTATCAGGGAAATACTTAACGCTTCCATTTTCAACTTTTAATACAGGTTGAAGTGTAAACCTGTTGCCTTCTTTTGAGATAACCGAAATATTAAGGCCCAATGCTGTATCGGAAGAGGTGAACTGGAATTTTTTGTTATTTGGGTTTACCGTCACACTTTCAATAAACATCATCCCATTTGAATAAAAGATGGTATCACCGACTTTTACTTCCCTGTTGCGGAAGGTACTGGTATCCTTCGCCTTAATCTTTTCAGGGTCGCCCAAAAACGTGAGGTAAGTAAAGATGTCCCTGTTCCAATAATGGCGGGCATCAGGGTTCGGGGTAACACCTTCGGATCCTTTATTGTTTTCAATTATATCAGGATACAGGCTGAAAGTTTCTTTTCCATCTTTGCTTTTAAAATCTATCTGGTAATAACGCTTACGGTCACGTTCATTTAAAGTATCTTTTTTGTAGGTCACCATGTACTTACCCATATCTGTAGAAATACCTTTTACGAGTGTTATATTCTCAAGCGGGCTTTCTTTATCGCCCTGTTTTAGAGGTGACATTCCAGTGGTGTTATAGCTTAAAACCGTTTTCTTAGAAGAAGAGATCAAAATCCCCAAGAGAAATAATCCGAAACCTACGTGGGCAACAGAAGAACCCGCAGCTTTGATTTTGCCTTTGAATCCGAGCCATACATATGCAGCATTCGCAACAATTGTATACACTGCGGCAAATATCGCAAGGTGAATAGCAGCTAGAAAACCAACACCTTTCGTATCATAATTTATGTTCCCCCAAATGCTGATACAGACACTTATTGCTAATGCAACCAATGTCGGGATCAAGAGCTTCTTTCTAAGATAAGCTTTGGTAGTGTCTTTATATTTCAGATACTGTGTAACAGCAGTAAGCAGTCCTAAAATAATGGCTACAAAAATCTGTACCTGGTTATGAAAACCTTCGGGGTCTTCTCCTACTGCCCATTTTGTATTAAACAATTTATTGAAGACCGGTAGTGATGTAGTGATGGTTATAACTAATCCAGATAAGAATAACACCAAAGCTCCGATAAACATCCAGAACTCGCGGCTGTAAGTATTTTCTTCTCTTACTATCGTTGGTATTTCTTTCCTTCTTATAAAATATAAAACAAAAGCAGGAACCAGGAAGGCAGCAATAAAAAGGATTAACTGCATGTTCATACCAAGGTCAGTAAAAGCATGTACTGAAGTGTCACCTAACACACCACTTCGGGTAAGAAAGGTTGAGTATAATACAAGAATGAAAGCAAGTATATAAAACACATACGTGCTCTTTAAAGAATAACCACTGCTGCGGAAAATCAGATTAGTATGCATTCCTGCTATCAGGATCAACCACGGAACCAATGAAGCATTCTCTACAGGATCCCAAGCCCAATAGCCGCCGAAGGTTAAGCTTTCGTAGGCCCATGCAGCTCCCATCATAATTCCTACCCCTAAAATAGCACCTGAAAAAGCAGCCCACGGAATAGCAGGCTTTGTCCAGCCTTTATGATCTCTTG
>DASVST010000591.1:0-4564 GCA_036387965.1 Segetibacter sp.
CAAATCCTATGTACTCCAACATCTAATGAGAAGTGTATATTCAAAACAATCCATGAGAAAAAATACAACTATTCTATTGCTTTTGGCAATAGCTGTTTCATCCTGCCAACGTGCAAACTATTCTTCTGCAGATGATTCTAAAGCTTTAAAACTTATCAAGAAAAGTGAAGTAGAACGAATTGAAAGAATCTTATCAGCCGATGATATGCAAGGGCGCCGAACTGGAACTCCGGGCATTGATAAAGCTGCTGATTTTATCAGTTCAGAATTTAAGAAAATAGGCTTACAACCTCTTGAAGCTTCAGGTATTTATAAGCAACAATTTCAAATGATCAAGCCGAAGTCGTTAAGTGCTTCAGCTATTTTCGATAGGCAGGAAATAGATGCACAGAATATCGTTGCTATAACATCTTCTCCTAGCTTAAAAGTTAACAACCAGTCGGGCTTCGAAAAAGTTTATATCAAATCAGGTGGACAGCTAACTACTGAAGCAAACAAGTTCATGCAGGCTAAGAAGAATTACCTCGTCATTGTTGATACAAGCTTCTCCAAAACATTCTCACGCCTTAATTCATTGAAAAGGCAGTTTTTCAAGTCAGACAATAGTGTTGTTTTTGTAATGAGCACATTAGATCCAACAGTATACAATATAACTGCTACACATGAGATAACAGAAATGCCCTTAGCAAACGTGGTGGGTATGATACCGGGTAAAAGCAGGAGAGATGAATACGTAATTTTCTCCGGGCATTACGATCACCTGGGTTATGGAAAAGCAGTTAACGGAGATTCGTTATATAATGGAGCTAATGATGATGCTGCCGGTACAACAGCAATGATGGTGCTTGCAAAATATTATAAAGCACTAAACAACAACGAAAGAACACTAGTATTTGCTGCTTTTACAGCAGAAGAGATCGGTGGCTTTGGCGCTCAATATTTTTCGAGGCAATTAGCCCCTGAAAAAGTTGTTGCTATGTTTAATATTGAAATGATTGGAACAGAAAGCAAATGGGGTAAGAACTCAGCTTACATTACCGGCTACGATAAAACTGATATGGGTAAAATTTTAGAAAAGAACCTGGTAGGTTCCATTTTCAGATTTCATGCTGATCCATATACTGAACAGAACTTATTTTATCGTTCGGATAACGCCACGCTTGCACGTTTAGGTGTGCCTGCGCATACGATTTCTACAGCTAAAATGGATAGCGAACCTCACTACCACAAACCAAGTGACGAAATAGGAACTTTGGATCTGAACAATATGACCGAAATAATAAGGGCAATAGCGATAAGTTCAAAGACAATCATTAGCGGAAAGGATACACCTTCAAGAGTGAATACTGCTGATTTGAGGAGATAAGAGCTGGGTAATGCGTTTCACTTGAAGAGTGCGACGCAACCATGCTGCTATGTAAACCGATGTTAGTAACCAAAAAAATCCTATACTGTAACTGCCGTACTATGTACAGCTGAAGCTAATTCTTTAATAAGAGAAGAATCTTTCTCAATTGCATTTCCAACAACAATAACATCTGCGCCTGCTTTACAATTACGATAAGCTTTTTCAGGTTCTGTAATTCCGCCGCCAACAATTATCGGCACTTCTACCTGGCTTGCAACCATTTCAATCATGCTTTCGGGAATTGGACGTTTCGCACCGCTGCCGCTATCCATGTAAATCAGCTTCATACCAAGCATTTCGCCTGCCATAGCTGTACATAAAGCAATTTCATTTTTATCAGATGGGATAGGTGTAGCATTCGATATATAAGAAACAGTTGTCGGAGCACCACCATCAATAACCATATAGCCAGTAGGAATAATTTCTAACCCGCTTTTTCTCACAAAGGGAGCGCTAACCACATGTTGGCCGATAAGCAACTCAGCATTACGACCGCTTATTAAAGAAAGATAAAGCAACGCATCAGCATACTTGCTAACCTGCGAGGGGCTTCCCGGAAAAAGAACAACAGGAATATCGCACAAGGCTTTTATCTGTTGTATACATTCATCTAAATGATTGGAGATAAGTAAGCTGCCGCCTACCAGAAAATAATCAACCTTAGCATCGGTAGCAAGCGTTACCAGTTGTTCAATTTTTGCATTGTCAACCTTATCGGGGTCAACCAATACTGCAAACGATTTATGGCCCTGCTGTTTATTTCGTACAAAGTGCTGGTAAAGCTTGTTCTTCATGCAATTGGTATCATCTGGTGCAAAAATGCAAAAAACTTTTCTGTTTAAGACGTTTATTTTCAACTATTCGTTGCCAATGCTGTCCAAGACTAAATTAAGCATAAAATGTTATGCCAGATATTTATAAATTAAAACAAACTCCAATAAGAACTCCGATATGAAGAGACTTATTGACCTTTAAGGTTAGATCAAGCTGGTATTTTGCTCAAGTTTGGTGCAAAGTCCACCGCAGTAACTGTCATATCTAAAGTTTTCGTCTCCAACATGCACATTTGTAAAGTAATGCCAGAACGCTGCATTATAAATATCAGGATTTCTCTTAAACCTGCACTGGAAGCCGATGGACATATCTTCCCAAGGCAGGCGGTTTATTATTATACATGCAACAACTTCTGTTCGTACCCATATATATTCTTTACGCTTAATTGAGGGTGTGTTGTACAACTCATCTATCTGACCGACATCTAATTTTGAACATACCAATTCCGGTGTGGAGAAATCAATCATATAACCCTCTGGTAAAGGATTAAAATCATCATTCGTAGGAACTAAAAAAAGCTGAAGATTATCCCGGAAAGATGCTTCCCTAAAATATTCTTCTACCATACCGTCTTTCAGAAAATACTCCTGCTGATAAGATTTTATATAACTATCAAAGTATTCTTGTTCTTCATTATAAAGGTTTGGGCCATTTACATGATTTTGCACCAGTGTACCATCTGCCTTAAAGGTAAAGTGATCAAACTCCAAAGGATTAAGGACAGTTGTATTAAGCTTTTGTTTATCAAGGTAACTGGTTACATTGTCATAAGAATTCTTCACGTTGTTATTGCAAATTCCTTCATCTCTTTTTGCTTTTTCTTTAAAATAGCCTGCATAAGGAATATAATACCCAGGCTTTGTTCTCTTAACAATTTCACCAAGCTTTAAAAGTGCTGCACTACGATTTCTTTTTAATATTCTTTGCTGTTCTTTATTTGTGATCATTTCATCGTAGCATATTGGATAGCCACTTGCTCCGCTTGCAAAAGAGGTTAAAAGCAATTGAATATTACACGGTAAAATAAAACCATTTATAAAGTTAGCGTCTACTGTTAGCAGTATTTCAAATCCATAGAGGCTCATGTAAAGTCCGCTATCATCTCTAAAGTCTCCCGACTTTAAAACCGACAAAAATATCTGTTCATTATTCCACTGGAAAACGTCCTTAAAAGGTAAGGGGATAACGTTTTTAAAGCCAGTTCTTTTCAACATTTTTTCTGAAGAACGAGAATTAAAATCTGCGGTAATAACCAAGATGTTCTTATCGAATAACTTTAATGTTTCCGGGTGTAAGTGGTCGGGATGGTTATGGGAGACAAAAAGTAAGCTCGTATTTTTAATGCATTCTATAGCAAATGCTTTCGGCGGATGTAAAAGCCACCAGCCGGTCATAAAAGCAGGCCCGAGCAGCCACGGATCAGTCATAAAACCAAAGTCTCCTACCTTAATAAAGATCGATGCATGAGAAAGAAAGTAAACCTCAATGTCGGGACGTTCAACGTTGGGTTTATTTTCTACATCCATTTTGAGAATGTACTTAGGTTGCTCAATAAGCAGGTTGCCTTCTTGATCAATTTTAAAATCTATGGCCTCTTTTTTTATAAACGATTCATTGTAGTGTAAAGTATCGAGGTTAAGTGTCCAATTATGTAAAGGACACGTTGCTATATTGTTCTGCTGAATGAGTTTGCCGCCGTTATGATCGCAAATCCGGTTAATAACATATTTAATTTGGCCATCCTTTTTTTCGAAAATGAAATCATCAGAAGAATGAAATCCATCTGGCAACTGATTAGTATTTATAGAGACAGTATCAGTCGAGATTACTGATTGAGCTAACGTGCCTACCTTTTTAAGCATTGGAATGTGAATATACTTTCATTAAAATTAGTATTTCTATTTGTGAGACTTTTTAGGGTTTATATCTCCCATTAGGTTTTTATATAAAGATCATCTTGTTTATCCTAACCCTCACTTCATTTCTAAACATGAAGAAAACAATATCAGAAGGATTTGGCGTTATCAACAATCACCCTAGTACATGGTGATAAACCGATTAAGGCATTGACTAGAAACGCTTTCTCTTTTAAGCTTTTTTTCATGCCAGTTTTTTTCAAAAAAACTTTAATAACAGGTTTCATATAGTGAAACCCAGTGCGGTTGGGCATAACCATTTTTTGTCCACATGCGGTGGATATTATAGAATAGTAAATATGAAAAAGGAAAAATATTTTCGTAGACCCACAATGTTTTTAGGGGCAGAAATCAAAATTTATTAAACCACCTATAAATCTCTTCGCCAATGACAACAACATCTTCA
>DASVST010000592.1:0-13319 GCA_036387965.1 Segetibacter sp.
TTTTGCCTTCTGCTTCTGTAACAGGAACTGCTAAATGACTCGAAACTTTCTTAAGGTCTTTTGTATAACCTGCGTAGCTATATGCATTACTATCAGCAGTTCCAAACGAGGCGTATTGCATAGAGTTTTTAGGGTGAGTTACTTTTAAAGTATATAACTGGTCAGCTATTTCTTTAAACACCGGACCCGCAACAGAAGCACCATAGAACTTAGCAGCGTGTGGTTTATTCTTTATAACTACAATGATTGTGTATTGCGGATTATCAGCTGGAAAGTATCCTGCAAATGATGATTGATAAATTTTATCAGCGTAGCCACGATTACCATTTGCAACTAACGCAGTTCCTGTTTTACCTGCGATTGAATAGTTATTACTCTTTAATGATTTACCAGTTCCATTTAGAACAACACCCTCTAAACTTTCGCGCAACTGTTGTAAAGTTTCTTTAGAACAGATAGCGGGATTAACAACTTTTGGAAGAAACTCCTTCACTGTAATTCCATCTTCTTTTATAGCATTCACCAAGTACGGCTGCATCATTGCACCGTTGTTTGCTACAGCATTGTAAAGTGATAGAACCTGCAGCGGACTTACCATCAAGTTATAACCGAATGCCATCCATGGAAGCGTTGTTCTCGTCCAGCTTCTGTTTCCTGGCTTATATACTCTTGGTTTGATTTCACCCTTCAAGTCGATGCCTGTTAAAGTATCAAGATGAAGCCTTGTAAGATGTGATAGGAATTGGTGCGGATCAGCATTGTAGTGTTGATATGCAAGTTTTGCCATACCTACATTACTGCTATGCTCAAATGCTTCTTTTACCGTTACTCTTCCTAAACCATGTTTCTCACTATCGTAAACTGTTTGACCATTGATCTGCCAAACGCCGCCTTGTAAATCAACTTGTGTATTTAGATTTACCTTCTTATCCTCAAGCACTGTAAGCATTGTTGCAAGCTTAAAAGTTGAACCGGGCTCAGATGGCGTGATAGCATAGTTATAATTTTCTAAGTAAGCACCTTGCTTATCACGACCGAGGTTTGCGATTGCTTTCACTTTTCCTGTCTTTACTTCCATCACGATTGCACAACCATGTTCAGCTTGATTCTCAACCATCATCTTCATCAGCGCATTTTCAGTAACATCCTGGATGTTTACATCTAATGTTGTTATTATGTCTTTGCCGTTTTCTGGCTCCACTTCATAATCATTAACCGGAATGCTTGCACCACCTGCAATGAATCTTACCAATCTTTGTCCTGTAGTACCGGTCAAGTACTCATCGTAAGTAAGTTCAAGACCAACTTTATTTTTATCACGCAGCAGTCCGATAGTTCTTGATGCAAGCATCTTGTACGGATTTAATCTGATTGTTCTTGTATCAGCAATAAATCCGCTTTTGTTTCTTCCAAGCCTTACAAGAGGGAACGTTCTTAACTTCTGGTAATCTTTAAATGATAATTTTCTCTTCAGTAAAAAATACCTGTCTTCTTCATTAAATCCTTGCTGAAGCATTCTCTTATATTCTATTGGACTATGATCTTTTAATAGCTGCGAAAGGCATAAACTCAATGAATCAAGATTCTCTCTAAACCTTTTACCTTTCTTCTCCCTCAACCCATCAGCTGCGAAATCTATGTATATATCAAACTGAGGAATGCTGGTGCTTAACATGCTCCCATCTTCACTATAAATCGTTCCTCTGTCAGCATCAAGCTCAATTATTTTTTGGTGAAGACTATCACTCATACTTCGCCAATACGAACCTTGTACTTGTTGTATATAAGCAGCCTTACCAATAATAAATACACCCACCAATGCAAGTAGAATGAAACCCAGGTACACTCTCCACAGTATGTCTTTTTTTACTTCCACTAAAGGTTTAAAGGGTTTAGGGTTGTTACGTTGGATTAATGGTTTTCAAAGGGTTCGAATTAACTATCTCGGTCTTCCTTTTATCTATTGTGTACTAATTGCCTGAATTCTAAATGGCGGTATCGTATCCATCTTTAAGCCGAGCGGTTCGGCTGCTTTCACTAACTCACTTTCCCTGCTCCTGAACATCATTTCACTCTTCACTGTTTTGTATTCGTATTGCAACTCTTTTAGCTGCCTTGCTGTTTCATTTATTTTTCTAATCCTGTTATCAGCCATGTGACCATTTGCGATATACAAAACCGCCAATACAGCGAGAAAAAGAAAGAAACCTATGTTACTTACAATCCAACCATAATTCAACAACTGCTTAACCATTCCCTTTTTGCGGGTGGACTTAGTTGTTTGTTTTATAGTTTTTGTATCGCTCATTTAAAATTTTATGTACCGGTCATTTGAACATGAATGGAGCATCGTTGCGTCGCACTTTTCAACCGCATATCTTTATTCAACTTTAATCCTGAGCGGAGTCGAAGGGTTAAATCTTTTCTGCCACTCTTAGCTTCGCACTTCTGCTTCGTGTATTTCTTTTTACTTCATCATTCGTTGCTACAATCGGCTTCTTTGTTATGATCCTTAACTGCTTGTTACTCTCCTCTTGCACTAAAGGATTTTCCTGAACATCCTCGAATGTTTCGTTTCTAAAAAAGTTTTTCACCAGCCTGTCTTCAATAGAATGAAAGGTTATGATTGCCACTCTTCCGCCACTCTTCAACATTCCAGGAACCTGTTCAAGCATTTCTTTTAAAGCACCCATTTCATCGTTCACCTCCATTCGTAGCGCCTGAAAAACCTGAGCGAAATATTTATTGGGATTACCTTTTACTACCGGGCTAATCATTGCTTTCAGTTGAGCTATTGTTTGCAGTGGAACCTGGTGTCGCTGTTGAACAATGTGCTTTGCAAGTGTTTTCGAATTTGTCACTTCTCCATACTGCTCAAACAACTTATGCAATTGCTGCTCGCTACTTTGTTTGATCAGTTTTGCTGCATCTTGTTCCTGCCGCTGATCCATCCGCATATCAAGCGGACCATCAAAGCGAGTTGAGAAGCCACGATCACCAACATCAAACTGATGACTGCTTACTCCGAGGTCAGCAAGAATTCCATCAACCTGCGTGATTTTGTGCAGCCTGCAAAACCGCTGTAAGTGCCTGAAGTTGTGCGGAAGAAATAGTATCCTCGAGTCTTCCGACAGGTTCTTTTGGGCATCGGCATCCTGGTCGAAAGCGACAAGTTTTCCTTCTGCACCTAACTTCTCCAGAATTCCCTGGCTATGTCCGCCGCCGCCATAAGTACAGTCTACATAAGTGCCGCCCGACTTTATTTCTAAAGCATCAATTACTTCATTAAATAAAACAGGCACATGGTATGGTTGCTCTTCCTTTTGTGTAACAAGCAAATCGGTACTCATATGCTACTGGTTACTTATAACAAAGCCTGGCTTGGGTGACATTACATCGGCTGCCAAAGCACTGAAAGCTTCCGGTGAAAAATCTTCAAAGAACTTTTTGTATTTATTTGAATCCCATATTTCTATCTTATCCGTAGCTGCAACAAGAATGATATCCTTGCTTAAACCTGCATGCTCTTTTAGCGTTGCTGGCAGCAGCATCCTTCCCGCAGTATCCAGTTCAACCTCCGTTGCGCCGCCTAAAAAGAGACGTCTGAATTCTCTTACCTTTGGATCGAAATCATTTAACTGGTTAATTTTTGCAATTATGGGTTCCCAGCTTTTTAAAGGGTATAGAGTCAGGCATTTTTCAAAACCCCTGGCGATCACAAATTTGTTCTCTCCTTCGGGCAGCTGCTTTTTAAAACCAGCTGGTAAAAGGAAGCGACCTTTTGTATCTACAGTTGCTTCATATTCGCCGAGGAAGTGAGTCATTATTTAGAATTACCATTATTTGACACAAATTAACACTTTTTCCCACTCTTGATAACCAAGAGGGTTGCTTCTTTTTATCCACAAAAAGAATATTTTATAACCCTGTGTCTACTAAGGGTTTATAGAATATAATGGCTTCTCCCGGGAGTTTAAGTGTGAATAGATGTGGATAACTGACTTAAATGGTTAAGAGGCTGATTAGCAGGCCAATAACTGCATAAATCTTTAGCAATTCTGCAAAGAATAAAAAATCAGCCATCTCCCTCAACCTCCAAATTTGGTCACCTTCCACCTTTTTGTAACTACTCCTCGTTGTTACCTTTGCCGGAATGCGCCCAAAAGACCTACTCATTTCTGACTTTACATATGAGCTTCCAGACGAGTTAATTGCAAAGTACCCTTTGCCGGAGAGAGACGATAGCAAGTTGTTGATTTTTAAAGATGGAGAGATCGCAACCGATCAATACAAAAATGTTGATCAACATTTACCTGCTGACACATTACTTGTTTTTAATAATACCAGGGTTGTTGAGGCAAGAATTTTATTCAAAAAGCCAACGGGCGGAGTTATTGAAATATTTTGCCTCGAGCCGCACGATACTTATCCTGACATTACTTCTGCAATGCTGCAAAAAGAAAGGGTATTATGGAGATGCCTCGTCGGTGGGGCAAGCAAATGGAAGCGTGGACAAATACTGGAGAAGACGATTAATATAGAAGGTACCGACATTCTACTGCGAGCATCATTTGTTGCCCGGATGGAGGATTTCTTTGTGATCGAATTGCGATGGGAGCCGGAAGAACTATCCTTTGCCGATTTGCTACAATATGCTGGTGAGATTCCGCTGCCGCCATACCTACACCGGCAATTAGAAGAAAACGATAAACAAACCTACCAAACGGTGTATGCAAAACATAGTGGATCTGTTGCGGCACCGACCGCAGGCTTGCATTTCACTGATAGCATTTTTAGAAAGTTAGAAGAAAAGAATATCCAGAAAGCGTTTGTTACACTTCACGTTGGTGCAGGAACATTTAAACCGGTAAAAGTAAAAAAACTTGATGAGCATGCTATGCATGCGGAGTATTTTGAAGTAAGTACTTCAACGATACAGACTCTTATTGCCTGTTTAGAGAAAAATGTTGTTGCAGTAGGAACAACATCGCTCAGAACAATTGAAAGTCTCTACTGGATAGGTGTGAAAGTGACCATAGATCCTGACACTACTGCTGAGCAACTCAGTTTGAACCAATGGGAGCCATACGAAATTGAACTTCAGGATTTACCTGCTAAAACGGCTTTATCAAACCTGATGGGGTGGCTTGCGGAGAAGCAGATGACATACATTTTCGCTACCACCCAAATACTGATTGCTTCTGGCTATAAGTTGCGGGTGGCGAAAGGTATTATTACGAATTTTCATCAACCACAATCAACGTTACTATTGTTAATTGCCGCTATAGTAGGTGATGATTGGAAAAGAATCTATGATTATGCAATAAAGAACAACTTCCGTTTTTTGAGCTATGGCGACGGAAGTTTATTATGGGCTAAGTCTTGATGCGTGGCAACTCAATAGTAAAACAGCTTCCTTTCCCTAAGGTGCTTTCTGCTTTTATCTTTCCCCGGTGAACATCGATAACGGTCTTCACATAATTCATTCCGAGACCGAAACCTTTTATGTTGTGTATGTTACCTGTGTGGGCTCTATAAAACTTTTCAAATACTCTTTTTACTGTTTCTTTATTCATGCCTATACCGTTGTCTTCTATCTTAATCACAAGACTTTTAGTAGTACAATGAGTGGTGACCTGAAGTAGCAGTGTTTCTTTTGAATACTTTATCGCGTTGTCAATAAGGTTAGAGATAGCATTAGTAAAATGAATTTCATCAGCTTCAATCATATCAAACTTTGCATTCAGCAACAAATCAACCTTACTTTGTTTTTCTTCTATTTGTAACTGGTGATTATTGAGTGCATTTTGAATTAATTCGTGTGCATGCACAGGCTTCATGTTTAATCTTAGCTCCTGTTTTTCCATAAGTGCAGCTTGCAGAATGGTTTCTACATGCTTATTCATGCGCTTATTTTCTTCCTTAATTATCGTGTTGAAGTAATCACGCTTTTCAGGGTTTTGCTGAACCTTTTCGTTACGTAAGGCATCAACAGCAAGTGAAATGGTAGCAAGCGGAGTCTTAAACTCATGCGTCATATTGTTGATGAAATCCGTTTTTATTTCACTCAATTTTTTCTGCCTTAGCAAGGTTCTAATTGTAAGAGTAAACGCTGTTAAGATGATTACAGTAAATGCAATTGCTCCCAATATCATCCACCGCAGAGTACCCCAAACCTGAACTTTAAAATCAGGCACCACAACAATTAAATGTTCAAAGGGAACTAACCCTTCCATCTCTGATCCTGATTCAGGATTAATAACGCCAATCTTTCTTTTGTTATTTATAGTATCCTCAGATTCCTTTAAAAAGTCTTTCGACTGCATCTCTATATTGTACAGGTTTGAATTTGAAGTAATCGCAAATTCATATTCAACCTTTTTTAACCCTTTACCTTCAAAGGCTTTCTGAATCTTTTCATTTATTTCGAAGTAAGAATAATTCTGTGCAATTGTAGGTCTTCCTATCCCAAATGTAAAGTCATCAGTTAGCAATTTTAGTTTGGGGTTTAAAGGTACTTTTAGTGTAGGTGCCGAAGAAGCTTTCATGCTAAGTTCCATGGAAATATCAAAAACAACTTCCTCAACTTTTGTTTCTAACGCAGCCTGCCGTAGTTCAATCATTTGTTTAAACCAGCTATACTGGAGCATGATTATTCCAAGCAGTGACAGTGTTATCAGTAAAACAATGATGGGGAAAATTCTCTTCATCGCTACAAATATATATGCATTGGTTAGTCTTTAATAATATGCCTCATATGTTTTATGCTTTTTAACGCACTATTGACAGTGGAATATTTTTTGCCTCAAACATTTGAACAATACCTTTTAAACATTAATTTAGGTTATGGTTCAAGTTTCAGCAGGGGAAATATTAATAGCAGATCCATTTTTAAAAGACCCGAATTTTATGCGCACTGTGGTCTTCATTTGTGAGCACCAGGATAGTGGCAGCTTTGGATTTGTTTTAAACAAAAAATACGAGCAGGATTTAGGGGAGTTAATTGCAGACCTTGAAGGAAATACCTTTCCTGTTTATTATGGAGGACCTGTTCAATTAGATACAGTTCATTTTTTGCATCAGCGTCCGGAGTTAATTTCCGGTGGGCTTGAAGTAACAGATGGAATTTATTGGGGAGGCGATTTTAGTGATGTTGCCGAACTAATAAAAGCTAATCGTTTAAGAGAGATAGATATAAGATTTTTCATTGGTTATAGTGGCTGGAGTGAAGGTCAATTAGATGAGGAGATGAAAACGAAAAGCTGGATAACCAGTAAGGCAACCCGTCCCTTAATCTTTCCAAAAAGGGTAGAAAATACCTGGAAAGAAGCATTGCGCCAATTAGGAGGAGAATACGAACAGATGGTTAATTATCCCATAGATCCTCAATTGAATTAACAGGTTTTTGTTACCGGCTATAGATCGTGTATGTATCATCCTTGCTACGCTCAGTTTAAGTTTACGTCAGCATTGAACATAGTGATCGTTATCGCGATTGTTTGAACGAGAGCCTACTTCAACTAATTCGAAATGTGACTTAAATAAAGAGCCCTCTGGAAGAGGGCTCTTTATTACTTTAAACTTGTAATTACTTCAAAGGAAAAACAATTCCTGCCTGTATACCTACACTGCTCAAGTTCTTTAACTCGTTCGCATTATACGGTGTATGATTATAGGTTGCACCTAACTGAAAGGAGTTAGTTCTTGTTTTACCAAGAGGCACCGTTATACCAGCACCTGCCTGCGCACCGAAAGATGTTGATGCGTTGCCGTCAGAAAACTCGCCATAGTATTGCCTGTAGTTTACAAGATTTAAACCTGCACCTACAGATACATAAGGTTGCACTCTACTTGTGGAGTTTGCTAATGGAGTAAATGTTCCATTTAGCATTACCGGCATCAATTCAACAGTATTGCTAAGTACTGCAGAAATGGTTTCGTTGTCTCCTGTTTTGTAAGTCTGGCGACCATATTTCTGGTAATAGCTTTGATAACCAATGTTCAATCCTACAGCAACTTTCGGGTTGATCGAATAGAAAATCTCTCCACTTGCTCCATTAAAAGAAGGATCGCTGATGTAGTCTTTCTTAAAGTCTCCAACAGGTAAGCCAACATTGTAATTCAATTTCATTTTTACTTTACCATCAGCCTGGGCTGAAGCATAATTCACAGCTAATGAAAAAACTGCGATTATAATTAACTGACGTAACGTCTTCATAATTTCTCCTTGATTAATTTGTTTTTAAATAGGTAGCAGGTTCAAATAATAATCTAACTTGGTCAGCAGCGGTGTTGCTGTTAAAGATTCCTGAACCACGAATAAGCCCCGTGTATACTACATTGATCCGGTTGTTAGTCTGTGCATTCTTAAGATCTAAAAGATCCACCGATAAAGCTCCTTCACGAATGCTGTATGTAGCATAACTGTAAGGCGAATAATAACCATAACCACCGTAACCATAGTAGTAAGGATCCCATGCACTTCCGTAGTAATCATAATAGTCTGAATACCTGATGATACCTGTACTTGTGTTATAAATCCTGCTGAGATTTACTGCAAGATCAGGATTTGACTTTGCATCAACCTGTACATAGCCTCTTGCCTGCATTTGCTGTTTTACCGCATTTACAAAAGCAACGTCGGCAGCAGTTGATTGTTTTGTTGACTGTCCATTGTTTATAACAGCAACTGAATCTGAAATACTGAATGTTCTATAACCTGAGAAGTTAGCTGAGGCATCGAAGTTCGTAATATATATCCTTGATTCTTCTTCTGTAAGATTTGCAAGAGGGTCTTTTGAACAACCTGCAAAAGCAAACATCAGGCTTAGCACACTTCCAAAAATCGCTAATTTGCTTTTCATATTTATCCTTTGTTTTTAAATTTATTTGATAAAGATTTACGCAAATTAAATGCCTGCATTTGTTGTGAAACTGCTAAACTGTCTGTCAAGAAAAAGGGGAAATTAGTCGAAGAAAGATATGCCGCTGCAGTGTGCGACGCAACGGCTGCCAAATAGAACTACAAATGCTAAGTACTAAAAAATACTTCTCAAAACAGGCTAAAAAACAAAAAGCCCTCAACTAAGTTGAGGGCTTCAAAATATTTATAAAAGAATTAATCTACTGCTACTGCGCCTTCCACCAAAACAGTTGCTTTGTTATTTAAAACTTCAACAAAACCACCTTGTATGGTAAAATTAGATGAACTCGTTTTGCTATTCAGGATTTTTAAGTTCCCTTTCTTCAAAGCGCTAACTATCGGTGCATGCCTATCCAGAATTTCAAATGAACCATCAATTCCAGGGAGTTGCACGCCATATACTTCGCCGCTGTAAAATTTCTTTTCCGGAGTTAAAATTTCTAATGTCATTTTTTACTGATTATGCGATGTAACACAAATCTTAAACTCGATCCATCAGCAGGGGGATTCTTTCTTTCATATACCCTTACCTCAATGGTATATTCGAATCCCTCAACATAATTGAATCCTTCTATTTCATTGCTAAAGCCAACATACGGGTCACTCGAATTTATTTTCACCTGCAAACAAGCCTGCTGTGTTGTAGTCCCTGTAGCACACGTTGTTCTTTGAGCAGCTACAAGAAATATTCTTGTTTCAAACTTTTCTTTAGTACACGAAAAGAATAATACGCTGATCAGGAGGATGGGGAATAGTCGTTTCATTTGAAGTTTTTTGAACTGACAATAGAAAAACTACTTCCGTTGCATCATCTATGCTGTTGCAGCTGCCATCATTTTTTTACCTTTCTCCATTGCATCTTCAATAGTTCCTACTAGGTTGAAGGCTGCTTCAGGATACTCATCCACTTCTCCATCCATGATCATATTAAAGCCGCGGATCGTGTCTTCAATGCTCACGAATACACCCTTAAGACCTGTGAACTGTTCAGCCACGTGGAAAGGTTGTGAAAGGAAACGTTGAACACGACGTGCTCTCGATACTGTCAATTTATCTTCTTCACTCAATTCATCCAGTCCAAGAATCGCGATGATATCCTGTAGTTCTTTATAACGTTGAAGGATCAATTTAACCCTGTTTGCACAGTTGTAATGCTCATCACCCACAATTAGTGGAGTCAATATCCTTGAAGTACTATCCAATGGATCAACCGCCGGATAAATACCCAAGTCAGCGATTTTACGACTTAATACCGTTGTCGCATCCAAGTGAGCAAAAGTTGTTGCCGGAGCCGGGTCAGTTAAGTCATCCGCAGGTACATAAACTGCCTGTACAGATGTAATTGAACCATTTTTAGTTGAAGTGATACGCTCTTGCATCAAACCCATCTCTGTAGCCAAAGTTGGCTGGTAACCCACCGCTGAAGGCATACGACCTAACAACGCCGATACCTCAGAACCTGCCTGCGTAAAGCGGAAGATGTTATCAACGAAGAAAAGAATATCTCTACCTCTACCTGTACCATCTCCATCACGGAAATATTCAGCGAGTGTCAATCCACTTAAGGCAACTCTAGCACGGGCACCAGGAGGTTCGTTCATCTGTCCGAAAACGAAAGTCGCTTTAGACTCTTTCAATTTTTCAAGATCAACTTTTTCAAGATCCCATCCACCTTCTTCCATGCTATGCTTAAACTCATCGCCATAGTTCATAATTCCAGCTTCGATCATCTCTCTCATCAAGTCATTTCCTTCTCGAGTTCTTTCTCCCACACCTGCAAATACCGACAAACCACCATGACCTTTTGCAATGTTATTGATCAACTCCTGGATCAATACAGTTTTACCTACACCCGCACCACCAAACAAACCGATCTTACCACCTTTTGCATAAGGCTCAATCAGGTCAATTACTTTAATACCTGTATATAATATTTCAGAAGTTGTACTTAGATTTTCAAATAACGGCGGCTTACTGTGAATCGGACGTCCACCTGCTTTACTTAATGCAGGAAGTCCATCAATTGCATCACCCGTTACATTAAACAAGCGACCATTAATCCCTTCTCCAACCGGCATCGTGATCGGTCTTCCTGTATCCACCGTTTCCATTCCACGCACAAGACCATCAGTACCATCCATAGCTATGCAACGAACGCTGTCTTCACCAAGGTGCCTTTGCACTTCAAGAACCAGGGTGTCCTGGTTTTCACGCTTAATTTCCAATGAGTTTAATATCTCAGGCAGTGGACCATTAAATTGCACGTCTACAACGGCTCCGATAACCTGCTTGATCTTACCAACGTTCGCCATATTAAAAAAATTTATGTGATCTGTTTGAAATTTGCGGCAAAGGTAAGGGAAACCGTTTTTAATTCTGTTCCTTACATCTTTTTTTTGCCACTTGTTAGAAGTTTAATAAAGACTTTAATACCAGCTTTTGTTTTTCATAGCATCATCGTTGCGTCGTAATCACTTCATCTACATCACAATTGGCAACTTCAGTCTTACGACACAAGCCTGTTAACGGTTGGCGCTACTGAACAGGTAAATTGAAGATTTTTACTTCCAGCAAAAGATGTCTGTATCTTTAAGTTTCACCAGGCAACTGCATGCATTATTTTATATCAATCCTGATACTTTCACTTAGTTTTTACCGGCTCTACATCTATATGAAAAAAACTAAGAAGTACTATAAGGTATCTGCGACCATTGTGGGCAACGACATAGAAACCGTTGACGATCCTTTGATGGGGCCGAAATACTTTTATTCGCCCATTATACAATTTGTAGATAGTAACGGTGAGAGCAGGCAAATGATCAGCGGCGAAAACAACCCGGATCGTCCACTTTATAGAGATGGAGCTAAAATCACCCTATTGGTCGACCCTGCTGATTCGAGCAGGTTCCTTATACATGATTTTGTGAATGGTTATCTAATCCCTATGATTTGGATATTTATAGGCTTGAGCGTTGTTGCTGTTCCTTACCTCTTTCCAAGTTCATTTAGATAATCAAATCTCATCATATTTTTCCCCCTCGTATATTATTTCTGTAGCAGCACTTAATAAAAATATTACGAGGTCACCTTCTTTCACCTGCAGCGGAATATATTTAACCTGCTCTTCTTCATTCTTCCACGACTCACTTTGTTAGGCATGTGCAGCACGTAACCGTTCCCGGTTTTATCACATGTCCTCTTGCACTTTCTCCTTCTCCTGAACTCCGGGAGGAAAATATAAGTCGCTTGCAGTGCAATGGTCGGCTTTGGAAAGGCGTATCAAAACCCTGTAACCAGTTATTATAAATTAAGATATTATGTGCCTAATACCGGAGCAGCAAATTAACACCAGCATGCGCACAGATAGTATTGGAAAAGGAACCGTTTCTTTTGACAAACAACTGTCCAACAAACAGGTTCATCAGGCTTCAATGTGTTGTTTTTAAAATAAAACTAGCTGGTTAACGACTGTTATTTGCTGTTCTTATTAAAAGAATATTTAGCAAACACTAGCTGATTATAATCTTCTTTGTTATAGAGAACATCAGTTTGTTTATTAGGATCTGAGATGTGATAACTTATGTCTGCATCTTTATATAAAACAAAATCTTTTATAGATGAGTCATAAGTGAAGGAGATAATCCTGTTCCATTTCCAGCTTGATCCGATTGAATGTTCAATTGATAAAAGACCATTTTTTAGAGAGATGCTTTTATAAGGATCTCCAAATACACCACCTGCATTCCTGTTTAGTACAATGCTATCATTTCTTGCAAGTAAATTAAGGCTGCCTTTAGCACCGCCAATGATAATTAAGAGAGGTCTTAATTCATCCCCATCCCAGGTTTCATTCATATGTTGTAAAACAAGAACGTAGTCTGGATAATTATCATAGTTCAAATCCGCCGATGCCATATCCATGATTCTATACGCTGGCGGAACAAATACTTCAAACTTATTTGATCTGGATTTTGCCTGTCCAAAGGCTTCAATGGTCAATGCTGAAGAGAAAACAATGCAGGTAAATAAAAGTGTTACAAAGGTTTTCATACGTATATGATTCACCTAATATTTTAAAGGTTGCATTTTCCCAAAGATGTATGGGAGTGCCAATATGAACCATTGTATTTTCCAACTTTGGATACTTACAAACGACGAATTAAAAAATATTGCCTTTACAATGTTTCAACTTCTTCTTTGTTTCGTGGTTTCCACATAAGATAGTAATAAAGGAGAATAAGAATTCCAATTGCAAATGGTATAACAGCAATATGCTTATACGTAATTGAACCGGTAAGTATATCTGTATCGAATTCTAAAAATTCACTTATCATCCAGTAAGAGTTTGCTGCTATCCAAAATACGATAGCAATGTTGTGGCAGGTTTCTGATACAT
>DASVST010000593.1:0-7596 GCA_036387965.1 Segetibacter sp.
CAAAGTGGAGATAGCCTACAACACGGTAGATGGAACGGATTGGGACGGCATTCAACTTTCGAATGCCAGAACAGGTGCAAAAATTCATCATAATACGGTTACCAACTTTGGCCGAATCAACATGGGAAGCCAGCAGGCAGGCATCATTCTGGGTGGCAATACCAATGGTGATATTTATGACAATGTGGTAAAGAACGGAACTGGCAACGGCATTCAAGCCTTTGGCTATGGCACCATCCGCATCTATAATAACCAAGTGGAAAATGCAGGTTTTGATCGCACCGCCACCGGACAGGAAAGCGTTTATTGCAACGACCATACAAATCAGGTAGAAGCCAATGCCAAACAAGAAATCAAGTTCTATAACAACACTATTAAAAACCCCCAGCCGAGAGGCGCCGTCAGAATAGCTGCTTACAACAACAATAGTGGGCCTGCACAAGTTACAGACAATGGATTTTGCATTACTGGTGCACAAGCAGATTGGGAAAAAAAATATATTATTGTTAATCCGGCGGGTTCACAAATCAGTAACAACACCCTTATGTCAAACTGTTATGGAACGTTGCCGATCATCTTGAAAAGCTTTGCTGTTTCCAATTCCTCCTATGGCATAACGGTTACCTGGAAGGTTTCAGAGGAATTGGAAGTAAATTCTTATCGTGTGGAACGCGGTGACAATGGTTCTGATTTTACTGAGATAAATAAGATTGCCCCATCGGCAATAGGAGCTCAAAATGAATATAGTTATACCGACAGGAGTCGTTTAAATCAGCAGCCACAGTACTATTACAGGTTATGCATTGAAAAAAAGAATGGTGAGTTAATCTATAGCAAGATAATAGCATTAAAAACAGTCATGCAGGCATCTGCAATCAACATTCTTAATAATCCGGTTGTGAACAATAACCTGTTCTTTTCTGTCTCAATACATGAATCCACCCAAGGAAAATTGGAGGTGATAAATTCAGCAGGGCAAGTGGTAAAACAACAAGCCATTTTCTTAACGCAGGGCACGAGTAATCAAAGTATTGATGTAACAGCTTTGTCAAAAGGGATTTATAACATCACCATCCGCGATCACTCCCAACTTCTTCAAGCCAGGTTTGTGAAGCAATGATTTTAATTGATGCATCACTTTCCGGTTTAGCTTGGTTAGACATAGCTTGAGACAGAAGTTCTTTCGTGCAATTAACTCCACAAAAGCACTTTGTATCAATAAACAAAGAGGGATTATACAAATGTTTAATCCTTATGTCCCTTCAATTTGCTTGTATAAACAACTTTTTTGATACTCATGTTGTCCTGAAAAGCATTAATCCATTTTTACAGGTAAGTGTTTTGGCATCACTTTTGAATAATAACTTTAGATACATCCAATAAAATTTATTTTAAAGCGTTCATGAAGAAATCAAACGTAATTCCATGCCAGCCATACGACTAAATAATCCCAAAGAAAAAAAGCACTTATCTATAATAAGTGATCCTGCGTTAGTAGGAAAAGTAAGACCTGCTGTTATTAACTCAGCAGATAGAAATTCCGGAAGATTAACCAAACAAACTGTTTTTCTTTTTATCGTTTATGCTTCCATTATTGTGTTATGGCTGTGGACAGGAAATTTGCTTTCCGGATACCTGCAGTTGAAGCAAACATTGTTGTATTGGATTGGTTTGACCATTGCATACAGCTGGATAGTTGGCATTTTTTATTTTGTTGCTGTTGGCATTGTGCAAAATAATGCAAAAGCTTCTAAACAACAATATGAATGGTAATGTAAATGGAGGAAAGATTTTCATCAACTGTTAGAAAATTTATTTCGGCCTAGTGGAAGTGCTACTTCATCATTTTTAGGCTGTAATTCAAGAAGGGTGATACGATATCCCTAAATTAATCATGTTTCCTCCCTTGCCCAACCGTAATCACACCATGCATTCAATTTTCGGTTGATTTAGAAGACGCTGTTTTCATTATTCCTGATTTTTGTAGCTGGTAACATAATTTTTTCCACTTATTCTATATTATTCCTTATCCTGCTTTCTTCTAGGGAATATTTCCACTGCTCATCCCATCATTTTAATGATTGATGAAAATCTCTTCTGCTCTTTAATTGCTAATTCATACTTCCGTCACTTCCCAGCCTATATTGATTGTAGGCATTTGAGTTTCAGAATGGCATAAGTTTCCAGTGTCCCGCAATAATTTGCTATTGATTTTATCAATTAGTATCCCTATAGAAAGAGTGAAAAGCCAGACAGACATTTCCTACGATTGGTGGCATTGGGAATCTTAAAATAGATTGAAATTAACCCCCAGAAAAGAGGCCGTCTCTTACGTTTTTGCACCTCTTTCCTCTCCGAGTGGGTACAGCAAAGTGGAAGCTATGGAAGACAGGATTCGAACCTGCGACCCTCCCTATCATAGACCAAGTGTCCTTTTAAACTGACAAGCCTGGGCACAGCCAGTAAAATGTAAAGTTCAAAGAACAACTGCAACTTTTATTAAAGCTTCATATGAACCTTTCTGAAAAACGTTTGGCTTCATTGCAAGTTTCCGTTCGGGTAGCAAAAAACAAAAAGGAGTCACAAATCAATGCAACTCCTTCGTTTTCAGTTTGTGGGCCCACTAGGATTTGAACCTAGGACCACCTGATTATGAGTCAGGTGCTCTAACCAGCTGAGCTATAGGCCCGGCTTCTTTCAAAGCGGCTGCAAATATAAAAATTTTCACCAACCGCTCTACATTATTTTTGCACGAATGCAAAACATTAAGAATATCATTTTCGACCTTGGTGGAGTTTTCATAGAAATAGATTATCCAAAAACAGAAAAAGCCTTTATCAAGCTTGGGGTTATAAATTTCAACGAGTTCTATAACCAGCATCATGCTTCTGATCTTTTTGAAAATTTAGAAACTGGCAAAGCATCAGCAGATGAGTTCTACGATGCCTTTAGAGAGAAAATCCAAACCGATTTATCGAACGCTGACATAAAAAATGCCTGGAATGCAATGCTCGGAAAGTTTTACCCTAAACATTTAAAATTGCTAGAGAAACTCAGAGATCAATACAAGGTCGTTTTGTTTTCGAACACCAACATCATTCATTATGAAGCTTTCCAGAAAATTTACCGTGAGCAAACCGGAAACGACACCTTTGATGATTATTTTATAGCTGCTCATTATTCTCATGTTCTTGGACTGAGAAAACCGTATCCCGAAGCCTTTAAAGCTGTTTTGCAAAAAGAAAATCTGGTAGCTAAAGAAACTTTATTTATCGACGATACTATAAAGAATATTGAAGGAGCAAAAAAAGTTGGTTTAAACACGATTTGGTTAGAATCTCCTGAAACGCTCATCGATGCTTTGAAACAATAAGGTCATTTTCACGATCAGTTCTGATTTTCATCACTGAAATGTAAAGGTCTTCTTACAATGACTCTTGGGGAGACAACTCACTTCACTTCTTCAAAATCTATGTAATCAGATTTACTTGGCTTCGTTGTACCTGAAGAGAATTGGCTCTGAGTTTTTTGCTGCTGGTGAGGAGTCGAAGAGGTATGAAACCCATTCATTTCCTTCATCTTTTTTTTCATCTTTAAGTAAGCGCTGCCAACCGGAATAACAAATCCAAATATAAACCGTATCAGCAAATAACAAAAGAGGATTGTAAAAAAGATGCTCCACATAATGCGGTAAAGATACTACTGCACTTATAAATTCCTTATTAAAACACCGGCTGTTTTGGCAAAAAGTTAACGAGGAATGGCTAATCTGTTTATTTTGCATTTGGAAGATATATATACTTTATGCTAAATTTGCTGCCGGAAATGAAACAACTGAAGGGAACGGCTTACCGTTCCCTTCTCTTATTATCATGACAAACGAAACACTAATAGAAACAGTAGAAAAGATGCTAAGCGCTTTGTTGGCGCCCGAGAGTGGAGATTTTTTGGTCTCTATAAAAGTAAAGCCAACAAACAATATTAAAATTTTTCTCGAGAGTGATGGTGAAGGCGGTATGACAATTGAAAAGTGCGTACGCTATAACAGGAAGTTGTACAAACAGCTTGAAGAAAGCGCGCTTTTTCCTGATGGAAATTTTTCGTTAGAAGTTTCATCGCCCGGTATAGGAGAGCCTTTGCTAATGCATCGTCAGTACCTGAAAAATAAAGGTCGCTTAGTTGAAGTCGTTTTTAATGATGGCTCACAGAAAGAAGGAACACTTGTAGAAGTTACAGAAACAGATATATTGTTAGAACAAACAACAGGGAAAGGCAAAAAAGCCGAAACCAAGCAATACCTGGTTCCATTTGAAAATATAAAAACAACAACAGTACAAATCCAGTTTTAATCTTTGTATTTCGTACTTACGATTTCGAATTTAAATTTGTTATATGGCAAGTATTAACCTGATAGAAGCATTCCAGGATTTTAAAGATGCTGAAAACATTGACCGCCCAACTATGATGAAGGTGGTAGAAGATGTATTTAAAACCCTTCTACGTAAAAAGTTCACCAGCGACGAAAACTTCGACGTTATCGTAAATGCTGAAAAAGGTGATCTTGAAATCATTCGAAGAAGAATGATTGTGGAAGATGGAGAAGTTATTGACCCGCTAGCCGAAATTGGTTACAGCGACGCCATTAAAATAGAACCAGATTTTGAAGTAGGAGAAGAAATATATGAAGAGGTAAACATATTAGATTTTGGGCGCCGTGCTATTTTAGCAGCAAAACAAACGCTTGCAAGTCGTATCAATGATCTTAAGAAAAACGTACTTGTAAAAAAATATGGTGATCGTATTGGAGAGATAGTTAATGCCGAAGTTTACCAGGTATGGAAAAAAGAAGTTTTACTTCTTGATGAAGAAGGAAACGAATTGATCCTTCCTAAATCAGAACAAATACCCAGCGACTTTTTTAAGAAAGGAGAGAGTATTCGTGCAGTTGTAGAAAGAGTTGATTTAAAAAATAGTAACCCGGTTATTATACTTAGCCGTACCAGCCCTAAATTTCTTTCTAAGTTGCTCGAAATTGAGGTTCCCGAAATATTCGATGGCTTGATTGTTGTTCGAAAAATAGTTAGAGATCCGGGAGAAAGAGCCAAAGTTGCAGTAGAAAGTTTTGATGATCGCATTGACCCTGTTGGAGCCTGCGTTGGTATGAAAGGTAGCCGTATTCACGGCATAGTTCGTGAGTTGAAAAACGAAAATATCGACGTTATCAACTGGACGAATAACATCAATTTATTAATTCAGCGTTCACTTACTCCGGCAAAAATCACCAGCATGGATATCGATCAGGAGACAAAACATGCAAGTGTTTATCTCAAGCCAGATCAGGTATCCCTTGCCATTGGTCGTCGCGGTGTCAACATTAAATTAGCGTGTGAGTTAACCGGTTTCGAAATCGATGTTTTCCGTGATAATGAAGGTCAGGTAGAAGAGTTCGACATCGACTTAGAAGAGTTTAGCGACGAGATTGAAGCATGGGTAATTGATGAACTTAAGCGTGTTGGTTGCGATACTGCCCGCAGTGTTCTCGATCTTACCGCCGAAGAGTTGGAGCGCAGAACTGATTTAGAGAAAGAAACAATCGAAGATCTTAGAAAAGTATTGAGTGCAGAATTTGAGAAAGAATAAGTAGTAGAGATTATGTAGCCGGCAGTTGAATATAATTTAGCAGCCGTTGCGTCGCACTCTTCAACATTCACTTCTTTTATCAGCATCTTGCAAAACAGACGTGTCATGCTGAAATTATTTCAGCATCTCCTGTCCGAAACAAATGAGCAAGCAAGAGATCCTGGAACAAGTTCAGGATACCCGTTAATTGGTTGTGATGAGAATATAGTTAAACATCGCTGAATAAAGAACAAACTGTACAAGTGAGTGACACAACGATGTTGAGTAGAAATAAAAAGTTGATTCCATAAAATAAAGCGTACAAAACAACTGCTTTAGGATGAAACTTAGGATTACTTTTGCCCTTAGAAATGAGGCGAGGGAACAAATAAAAAAATTGAATGATAGAACTTAAATTACCAAGGTTATTAGCTGCCGCCAAAGAATTCAATGTTGGCCAGGATACCATTATGGATTTCCTGGTTGCCAAAGGATTTAATAAGGACGAGCTAAAACCAACTGCCAAGCTTACCGAAGAAATGTATACTTCGCTTCAGCGCGAATTCCAGGGAGATAAGCAGGCAAAAAACAAAGCAGACCAGGTAGAGATACCAAAGGGCGTACAACAGGAAGGAAGAAAGAAAAGAGATGAAGAGGAAATAACGTTCCATAAAAAAACCTTTGCTCCCGCTCCAGCCCCTGTACCAGAGCCTGTACAGGAAGTAAAGCCACCTGAGGCTGTGCCTACGCCGGCACCGGTTGAAGATCCTGCGCCGCCAACACCAGCACCGGCAGCACCTGTTGAAGAACCACAGACAGCACCAAAAGAAGAAGCAGCCGAAACACATAAAATTGAAGCTCCCGAACTTGAAGGGCCAAAGGTCATTTCTAAAATTGACCTATCGGCAATAGACTCATCAACACGTCCTAAAAAAGGAGCAAAGAAAAAAGAAGAGCCCAAAACGGAGACTGCAGATATTACAGCTGCTGAAGCTGCTAAGGCAAAACCAACAAAGAAAAAAGCTGCGGAAACGCCTCCTGTAGTAGAAGAAATAAAGCCTGCTCCTGTAGCCGAAACTCCTGCTCCGGATGCGCCTCCTGTAATTACTAATATTAGAGCAGAAAGACTTGAAGGTCCAAAAATAATGGGCAAAATTGATCTTCCTGTTAATAGCGATACTCGTCCAAAACCATTAACCGAGCTCGAAAAGCGCAAGCGTAAGCGTATTCCCGTTGAAAGGAAACCAGGCGAGCTGCCTGTAAGAGATCCCAATCAACCTGCAGGACAACAGGGTGGTGGATTCTTCAATCGTCAGGGTCCTGGCGGTGGAGGTCAAAATCGCCCGGGTGGCGGTGGTGGAGGATTTCGCCCAGGTGGTGGTGCTCCAGGCCAGGGTGGAAACAGGCCAGGTGGTGGCGGTGGTGGATTTCGCCCAGGTGGCGCTGCGCCAGCTCAGGGTGGTAACCGTTTTGGACCGCGCTCCACCGATAAGCGACCTGCTGATAAAGAAATAGATCAAAAAGAAATACAGGAAAAAATACGGGAAACCCAGGCTAAACTAGCCGGTGGTGGTGGCCGTGGTAAAAGCCTTAAAGCAAAATATAGAAAAGCAAAACGCGACGAAGCTGCCGAGAATACTGGCATGGAGGGAGGTGATGATAACAAGCTATTAGTAACTGAGTTTATCAGTGTTAGTGAGCTTGCCAACCTTATGGATGTAAGTTTTGCAGAAGTGATCGGAAAATGTATGAGCCTTGGTATCATGGTTTCTATCAACCAGCGTCTCGATGCTGAGGTAATAGAATTAGTTGCCAGTGAGTTTGGATATGATGTTGAGTTTATTGACATGGAAGCCCAGGCTGAAATTGAAGATGAAGAAGAGGATGACTCAGATGATGAATTAGTACCGAGAGCGCCAATTGTGACTATAATGGGTCACGTTGACCATGGTAAAACCTCGTTGCTTGATTATATAA
>DASVST010000594.1:0-5766 GCA_036387965.1 Segetibacter sp.
AATTTTCATCATCTAAACTTATACTCTCCCATTCATTTCCAGTGTCAAATTCAAGTTCGCAATATTCATCATAGCAGACTTCGGGATCAAATATCTTCATCATAGTGATTACAGCCAGTGGATATAAAACCATGTCGTCAAAATCATATGCTAACTCAATGATGTTTTCAGCATCATTATATAAGTGAAAGAATGATTTAAACATTCTCCAAGATTCCTCTCTACTTTTATCTAAGTGATCAGTATGTCCAATTTCTTCTTTGATTCTGCTGTAAAGCCTTTCCCAATAACGCTCCCATTCATTTTGCATTACGGGGATAAATTTTGATTTTTCTATACCCGCATCCAAGTAGATATACCCCCAAATATCCTCTCTGGTTTCGGTGTATATCTCATCATAGCTCCTATTTTCGATATAGCTTTTCAGTTGCTCTGTAAGGCTTTGATAGGTGCTCATTTCAAAAGTGCCTTTTTTTGTTTTGAAATGAACTATCGATCCAAGAACATGAGCTTCATATTGCCCTCTTCTAAGTTTGCTGTATAATTCAAAAGCTTTTAAAAACTCTTCATATTTTGGCACATCATTTTCATTGTTTTCATAATTAAACATAAACTCTGCGACACTCCCAATCTGCCCTTTACTAATGAGTCTTATTTGATCAGCTAATTTTTTAAAGAACTGCTTGTGGTTGTTAGTTACGCAAAACTGAGATCGTATATATTTCTCAAAGTCGATGAGGGAATAATGATACTGATTTTCCCAGGTTAAAAAGGATTTTGCGAAATCCCAATCTTTCTTTTTAGGCTTATAGCCTAAGTCTATCGAAACAGATTCATTTTTGTACTTCAGATATATATGAAGGCTGCTATTGATTTCAGAGTTTATAAAAAACTTTATGGTTACATCGTCTTTGTTCTGTTGGCTTAAGTATGGGTTAAAAGTTGTTGATAGTTTAAAACGTTTGTAACCATACAGAATCTCCGAAATTTTATCTTTTGAACTTGCATTCAAAACATTGTGATAGGGAACATCAAGTTTCCAATTTTTTGGAGTTTTTGAAATAGAATAGGGGTTATAATATTGCCAGTAGATTCTATCTATTACTGGATCCTGTAAAATAATGAATAAGGGATGATTGTCGCTGATGGCATTCCAATATAGATAATGTCTTTCCGAAAAGTAAAAGGCTATAGAATTTTTCTTTTTATGAAAGTTGCTTTCACCACCTTTAATTTGTAAGGCAAATATTTTTACTTGCCCGTTTGCATCTATTGGAGTTTCTACATACGCATCAATTCCTAAGTCTATTATGGACTGTTCACGAAAAATCCAGCCGCATTCGGTAAAGAACTTTGCTGTTTCGTAGATGGCCTTTCTTTCAGTCTTAAAGTGATTCATACAGTCTACTTATATGACATCAGGTTTCTGTAATATAGATATAGGAGTTTTCTAACTACCTAATTTTGCGGTCTTTCAAACAAAAAGCGTTATGCAATTGGAGAGAAATCAGCAATGTTTATTTTCTCTTATCTCGTGAGGGTAAAAGTTTATACCCTGGCCTTCGCACCCAACCACGCCATCATCCCCATGCCCGTAGCAATTGCTCTTTCATCAACATCAAACTTAGAAGTATGAACATTATGAATAAAGCCTTCAGCTTCATTCCTAACACCTAACCTGTAAAAGCATCCGGGAATAACCTGCGTATAAAAGCCGAAATCTTCTGCACCCATTCTCAACTCAGTTTCAGTTACATTTTCCTCGCCCAGATAATCTTCGGAAAGCTTCCAACCAACTTCAGTAATTGCAGGATCATTATCAACAAAAGGATAACCAACATCAATCAAAACATCTGCTTCTCCACCCATTGCTCTTACCAATTCTGTTGTTTGCTTTTTTATAAGTTCATGCGCTTTGAAACGCCATTTTTCATCCATTGCTCTGAAGGTTCCCATCAGCGTAACTTCATTTGGAATCACGTTAGTGGTGAAGCCGCCGTTGATTGCACAAATAGAAAGTACCGAAGGTGAAGTTGGGTTATTGTTTCTGCTGATGATTTGTTGTAAGCTTACTATAAGATGAGATGCAATAAGAATGGTATCCGCAGTAAGATGTGGCGCTGCTGCATGTCCGCCTTCACCTTTTATTGTTATAAAAATTTCATCTGCACTTGCCATTACACGTCCCTTTCTAAAAGATAGCTTACCAGTCGGTAAACCGGGGTGAACATGCAATCCAAAAATACCTTGCGGCTTTGGGTTTTCTAATGCACCATCTTTAATCATTAAGCTTGCGCCGCCAGGGTTTCGTTCTTCACCGGGTTGAAATATCAGTTTTACTGTCCCTTCCCATTCACCTTTAAGCTCATTCAAAATCTTTGCGGCACCTAATAAACAGGTTGTATGAACATCATGTCCGCAGGCATGCATGACACCATCGTTTGCTGATCTGTAATCAACATCATTTTCTTCGTGGATTGGCAGCGCATCCATATCAGCTCTTAAAGCAATAATTCTTGAAGATGGATTCTTTCCTTTAATCAAACCAACAACTCCTGTCGTAGCTTTTATTTCAAAGGGAATATTCCATTCAGCTAATTTGCTTTGTATAAATTTTGAAGTTTCAAACTCCTTATAACTCAATTCGGGATGGGCGTGCAGGTGCCGGCGAATTTTAATAAATTCATCAGCATAGTCAACAGAAAGACTTTTGATTTTGGTTTTTAGCATACAGGTAAGACTGCAGCAAAGAAACACATTATTCCTAACTACAAATCTTCATCTTCCGCCAAAATCTTATATTCAATAAGATCAGAAACTATATAAATGCCCCTGTTGGGGTAAAGAAGAGCAATCATCTTTTTTAATGTTTCAGCTTCACGTTGAGTAGAAAAGTTGCCTACTCGAACCCTGAAGTTTGGAGCCTGGTACAGCATGTATGCTTTTTGATCAGGAAAACGGCGCAGCATTTCAGCTTTTACATTATTAGCTTCATCACGGTTTTGCGTATTTGCAACCTGTATACGCCAGCCTCTTTTGAAACCGTTTCCAGCTAATACTTTAGAACGTTTATTTATCTCAGCCTGCTTCGCAGATAATACATCAAGCCTGGGATCTTTTTTAACTATTACTCCTGCTCCACTGCTATCATTATACTGTGCTATCGAAGAGAGGGAACTTAAGAGAATGAAAATAGAAATTATGAACCGCATATGTTTAGTATTATAAATCGTTAGAGTCTTCAATATTCGCTATACGCAATTTCTCTGCCATTATTTTGATTTCGTATGAGTTTGTAGGTAGAAGTTTGAAGCCTCGAAGATATTTACTAAATGAAAACTTAAAGTGAGTTTCTTCTACAGGTATTAGCTTTTACTTAAATCCTTAGATCTCCGTTTTATCGTTACTTACAGCCTGAACAAATATAATCATGAGAAACAAAATTCTTTTAATAGCAACAGTTTTTACCATCTTTTTTGGCGCATGTAAAAAAGGTATAGACGATGTTCCGGAAACACCTACACCGCCTCCTACAACATCAGCTTCACAAGCAGATCTTTTAAAAGATTCTGTTTTTCTTTATTCAAAGGAAGTTTATTTATGGAACGATGTTATTCCAACATACGAACAATTTAATCCCCGCCAATACAGCGGCTCTACTGAACTGGAAGCGGCATCAAATGTAATGAACGGGATAAGAAAATTACAACCATTAGATCGTTTCAGTTTTGTAACTACTAAGGAAAGCTCAGCAGGTTTACAAACAGGAGCAGATGTTGATTTAGGATTTTTTATCAAGGCTGCATCAATAGACAGGACCGACCCTGTGGATTCGGTATTTTGGTTTGTTACTTATGTATACGATCAATCGAGTGCCGGCAAAGCTGGTGTACAGAGAGGCTGGTACATTAGTAAGATCAACAATACGGCTCTTACATACTCCCAGGCAAGTGCAACTATTTTAAATGAAGTTTTCTTTGGCAATACTACAAGTGCTTCATTCGAGTTTGTTAAGCCAGATGGATCAAGAGTTACGACCAACTTAACTAAATCGAGTTTTATTTCGAATTCGGTTCTGCATAAGAGTGTGATAAATGCCGGTGGTAAAAAAGTAGGTTACCTCGTTTTCAATCAATTCTTTGGCGGACCATCAAGAACAGAATTAAATACTGCCTTCAGCTATTTTCAAGGTGAAGGAATCAATGAACTGGTGGTCGATCTTCGTTATAACCCCGGAGGATCAACTGAAACACAGGACGATCTTGCAAACCTTATTGCACCTGTTTCAGCAAATAACCAGGTGATGTATAAATATATCTTCAATAATAACTTACAGCAAGGCAACTTTCCATTGCTGAAACGTAAACCAGGTTTCCAAAACGTCTCATTTTCAGCAGATATAAACTCGCAAAAGTTTCAAAAAAGTGGCAACCTTAATTTAGGCAGGGTATTCTTTATCGTTACAGGATCATCAGCATCAGCAAGTGAGTTATTGATCAACAATCTAAAGCCTTACATGGATGTAAAACTTATCGGTGATACGACTTATGGAAAACCGGTTGGTTTTTTCCCGATAGATGTATTCAACTATTCCATTTACCCTATTTCATTTAAAACAGTTAACAGTGCAGGCAGTGCTGATTACTATAACGGATTTGCTCCCGACAAACTTTCTCCGGATGGTGTAAACAAAAACTGGGGTGATGTTACAGAGCCTTCGCTTGCAAGTGCTTTGAAGTACATTACCACTGGTAGCTTCAGAATTTCCGCTGCGAGTGATAATGAATTTGCCCGTCAACTGAGAACGCAAAAGCAGTATGAGCCTTTAACGAGGAAGCTTGAAGAGAACAAATTCTCAGGTATGTTTATCGAGAAGCAAAGAAGATAAATTACAAAGCTTAACTAAATAAAAATCCAGGCTGTGATGCCTGGATTTTTTTATATTATCAACTGCGGTACTTGTTTCAGCTTCAGAGGCGTTGCACTCTTCAACATTTAAACTTTACTGGTGTTTTTTGTGCAGCATTTTTTCTTCTTCTTTTTTAATGCAAATTTCTTGTTTGCTTGTTGAGATGAAGTGTCAGCAATTCGTTCAGGTGGTGCTGAAAGTTGCTTTTGCTGAATAGACTTTTTCAGATGGTTATCTGCAATAATCTCTTTTTGTTCTGAAGGTCTTGCATTTGCTCCAGGCTTCGAAGCCTGTGCTGTAGCATAGAACGAAATCAATATAAAAGCGAAGGTTGAAAATAGGGTTTTCATAAAGGCGTTTTCTTTTAAGACCAGAAACAGTAAGAACCGTTGCAGTTAAAGCTGTTAATTAATACTAAAGATTATTGAATCGTTTTAAAGCCTTCCTGTAAAGTGTTGCCTCGCATTCTAATACCGGCTCTATATGGCGCACAGCTTGGCAAAGGCGCATTAATGCTATGATGGGCAGGATCGTGAATGTAAAGTTTTACACTATCGTTTAGCATGACAAACTTAAAAGTAGCTAAATCATTCTCTCTGAAGTATACAGGGTCTCTAAGTGGCTTTACTACAAAATCTGCAATGTTATGTGACTTCAGCATTGTTACTGCTGTTCCGGCGTAATATACACAGTAGATAAAAACTATGGTTGTAAATGCTAAGTGTATCTGTTTAGGCTTAAAATAGAATGATTTTTTTTCTGCAAAGAACATCAATGGTAAAAAAATGCAAAGTACAAGAAACGAGTAGCCAAACCTTACATCGGGTGAGCCCATCATCCAAAAGATAACTCCCGTG
>DASVST010000595.1:0-3989 GCA_036387965.1 Segetibacter sp.
GAAGTGAGTGACACAACGATGTTGATTAAGGATCAAATGCCGGCACACAAATAATTTAATAATGGTATTTACAGTAGCAATAGTTGGACGACCAAATGTTGGTAAGAGCACTTTTTTTAACAGGCTTCTTGAACAACGTAAGGCGATAGTTGATGATGTGAGCGGAGTAACCCGCGACCGTCAATACGGGGTGGCTGAGTGGGTTGGAAAGAGCTTCAATGTGATTGATACAGGCGGCTTTGTGCCTGATTCCTCCGATATTTTTGAAACAGAGATTCGTAAACAGGTACGCATAGCAATTGATGAAGCAAATGCGATCATTTTTATGGTTGATACATCAACCGGAATTACTGATCTTGATCAGTCTGTTGCTGATCTTTTAAGACGATCAACCAAGCCTGTTTTCTTGTGCGTTAATAAAGTGGATAACAGCGAGCGTTTACTTGAAGCTGCTGAATTTTATAGCTTAGGTTTTGAAAAGATATTTTTCGTTAGCAGTATAAGTGGAAGTGGAACAGGCGAAATTTTAGATGCAGTAACGGAGTTAATTCCGGCTGAAGATCCGGATGCGGATGAGAATAAAGTTGAGGTTCCAAAGTTTGCAATCATTGGTCAGCCAAACGTGGGTAAATCTTCCTTGCTGAATGCTTTGGTAGGGCAGGAGAGAACTATTGTTAGCGATATTGCAGGCACAACGAGAGATACGATCCACACGCACTACAACATGTTTCAAAAGGAGTTTATCCTTATTGATACAGCCGGTATTCGTCGTAAAACAAAGGTGAATGAAGACCTTGAATTTTATTCAGTGATACGGGCTATAAAAGCGATGGATGAAGCTGATGTTTGCTTTTTATTACTTGATGCAGGCAAAGGAATTACAGCGCAGGATTTAAACATCTTTAGCCTCGCTGTAAAAAAAGGCAAAGCAGTAGTGGTGCTTGTAAACAAGTGGGATCTTACTCCAAAAGAAACAAATACAGCCCGCGACTATGAAAAAGAATTAAAGCAAAAGCTTGCGCCGTTCACTGATGTGCATATTTTATTTATTTCTGTACTTGAAAAGCTGAGAATCTTTAAGGCGATGGAACTTGGACTTGAAGTATTTGAAAGTAAGACAAGAAAGATTTCAACTTCCAAGCTGAATGAAGTAATGCTTAAAGCCGTCGAATCCTATCATGCGCCAGTGGTTAGAGGTAATCCTGTTACTATTAAATATGTAACACAGTTACCTACAGCAGTTCCGTCGTTTGCATTCTTTGCCAACTATCCTGATGATATTAAGACGCCTTATAGAAATTATCTTGAGAATAAATTGAGAGAGAACTTCAATTTTAAGAGTGTGCCGATCAGGATATTCTTTAGGAAGAAGTAGTTACTATAGTGCAAGCTGCTTCTTTACCGATGCAACTTTCTTTTTAAAAAGTTTAAGTTGTTCCTGTTGGTATTTGATGAATGAGTTTTCTTCAAGTTTTCCGGTGACAGCTTCCATTTCTTCAACAGATTCGTAAACCATTTGCCGGTAAGGATTTGTATAATCTTTGGCTCTCGAATCGTAGATGCCTTTAGTCATCCATTCCTTTGTTTTAACTGCACCATTTAACAACGTGGAAAGTTCAACTTCTGACATTTTTTTGATGTTTATACCATCAAGTTCCTTCAAACATCCAAGCGCATGATTTAGTTTTTGCATCTCGTAATTATCTTTTTGAACCACATAGAACTCGTGCAGATCATCCCATGATTTTAGTTTGCTCTTCTTTATGTTTTTGATCAGTGCATCAACTTCATTCTTAGGTATTAATTGACCTCCGATGTTCATCCAATCGTTTCTTATTGGTTTATTCGCCGTGTTTGTGGTAAAATCGCTGAGAGAAGAGTAGGAGTGGTTTTTTATAGACGAAATCAGTTCGCAGGTACTATAATATCGAATGAGTTCTTTATATAACTGATAGGCTTGTTTTGCTTTTAGCAGTACTACTTTACGCTTCGAGTTTTCAAAACAATCTGCAAGAACTTCAAGTTCATCTATGCTTGCTTCGTTGTTCTCTAAAAGCTTCTTTCCTTGCTGCATTATCTCCTTGTCAGAAAACGTTGAAGTGCCATTTTGTTTTAGAAGAAATGCCTTTCCTGTAAAGCGGATAAGAAACTGTAAGGCATCGAACATTTCATTTATGCTATCAGGTGCCAGGTAATCATATTCTATATGTTGCTTTTTGTCGGTTCTTTGATCCCTGTCAATATATTTCCAACTATTACGTGCAAGTGCATACATGTTATACATGAACCAGTAGCCCGGCATCACCTGTAGCTGGTCATTTGCAACATCATTATTAACCAGCGAAAATGGCAATGGAATATTTAATTCAGCAGGATAATCTCCTTTCGCCATCATTGTGTAAATAGCAAATTTAGAGTTGTGCTTTAAACTAACGCACAAGCCAGGCCAGAAGCCTCGTCCGGCAATTATCTCACCATCAGCACTACGGCTATTATGGTTTGATCCGATAGTTGCACCTGCAGCAATATTGCTCTGCCCCATTACTGTTGATGCGCATAAAAACGAGTTGTTATGATGCTGCTCGTGTGCAGGAAAAATAAGTGAATTCAAAACTTCGCAACAAGAGATTGTTGCGTTATTACCGAGGTATGAATTGATCAGTCGTGCGCCATATTTTAATTGTGAATGAGATGCCATGATAAATCTTACAGCCTTAACACCGTAGAACGCACGGCAGCCAAAACCCATCACACCATTTACCATTTCGCAACCTTCACCTATTTGAGAAATACCTTCCGGTCCAGAGTTGATAGTTAAGTTCTTGAGCTTATTTGCTCCCTTCAAATACGCATCACTTCCTATCCAAACGTCTTTTATTATTTTGCAGTTCTTGATAACCGTTCTGTCACCGATCTTTCCATAATAGCCTCTTTGCTTATCGAACTTGGCCTCGGTGAATTCTTTAAACTTATTAAGCAATTCATCATCGCTTCTGTACTTTGTCCATAGGTAAGCGTCTCCCGGTAGCATACCATTGAAAGGGATAATTTTTCTTCCACCAGTTTCATTACAAAGCTCTAGCCAAATCCTTACGTTTTCCTCTTCACCAAGCTTTACAATACCATTACCGAATTTCGCATGGTCGGTAGTCACGAGCTCATTTACATTAACAATGATAACCTCACTTCCTATGATGTAGTGAGACAAGTAGTTGACGTTGTCGATAACAACGTTATCTCCAAAGTCGCAACTGATAATTGTTGAATTGTATAAACCAACAGGCGCAATAAGATCACTGAATTCAAGACAATAAGGTTCAAGCTTACCAATGCGAACCAGTCCAAAGAACTTGCAGTTCTTTACTAATTCGGGATTGAATGCATCTGACACAAGTATCTTATTCCAATCATCAGATGTATTTCGATTTCGTACAAGAACTTCGATTTCGTAAGCTGAAAGTTGCCGGTAACTAATACCATTTCTATTCTGAAGATCGCGTAAGTAATATTCACCTTCTCCTTCTGGTAAAAACTCAGGAGCAACAAAGTTGTATCCTAAAGAACCTATAGATGATTTACGAATGTTATTTACCGGCATGTTGATTTTCTAAGACTTCTACGTCATTGCGAGGAGGAACGACGAAGCAATCTGCTTTATACATTGAGAACTTTGATTAACCTCATCAGATTGCTTCGTTCCTCGCAATGACGAATTCTGATTTAAGGCTCTTTATTCTACCGTAACAGATTTAGCAAGATTTCTTGGTTTATCTACATCGAAACCTTTTGCAACACCAATATAATAACTGAGCAATTGCATTGGAATCACGCTTAACAATGGGGCAAGTACTTCATCAGCATCCGGAACAAACATCACATCATCAGCCATGCCGGGAATTACTGAATCATCTTCAGTTGCTACAGCAATTACTTTTCCTTTCCTCGCTTTAATTTCCTGCACATTCGAAACTATTTTCTCATAATATTTG
>DASVST010000596.1:0-10561 GCA_036387965.1 Segetibacter sp.
CAGCGTTCCATGAATGAATACAACAGTTATGCTTTTAAAGCCTAAGCCTTTTGAGAAGAAATAATACTCAAACGAACCTAACATTAGTCCATTACTAAGTAATAACCATATGGTACCGGCAGAAAAAGCCGCACCTAAAACATAAGCAATAAATGCAACCTTAATGTTATTGAAGGCGATCATGAAAAACATGTTCAGACCATTCTCTTGTTTGTATACACCAAAAGGATCGCCCTTCTCAATATTCTCGTTAGTCATGTTTACATAGCCGTCACCTAATATTAAACGCAAAAAGGAGTCATCATACTTTGCAGAAATTGCACCCATTGCACAAAACACCAGAAAGAAAATAAGGGCATAAGAAAATTGCTTCTGATACTTCGAAAACAAATATGGTAATTCAAATTGCCAGAAGCTCCATACACGGTCAGATTTCTCCTTCTTGTTTTTATAAAGCTTTTGATGAAATAGCGAGGCTAAACCATTAAGGTATTTGCTCGTATTACTGTTCGGATAAAAGGTTTTACTGTATGACAGATCATCTGTTAGTTCAATAAAATGATCAGCCAGCAAATCAGGATTATGTTGCTGGTGTGCTTCAGTTTCAAACTGCTTCCACTTTTCGGCATTTTGTTTTAAAAATTGCGCCTCTCTCATCTTATAAGTTCATTTTTTGAACCATGCTGCATTACAATCATTAAGCATCATTGCGTCGCATTTTGTTCATTCGAAGTACTACTATTGTACTTTTTTTACGCCTTATGTAAAAATAACGGACAAATGGAATGCTTCTACAAATGATTCAAAATATTTAAATCATATTTGTTTTATGAACACCATTAAAATAACGACTTCTCAAAATATCGATGTTGAGTATGAATTAGGAAGCCTTGGTGACCGGGTACTCGGACGAATATTAGACGGCTTAGTGATTATAGCTTACTGCCTGATCTTTGCGGCCATTGTTGGCTTTGGTGGTATCATGGAATTTATTGTTGAAAATGTGTGGCTTGTTGTGATCGTCATCATGCTTCCTATTCTATTCTACGATTTATTATGCGAGATGTTTTTGAACGGGCAAAGCTTTGGGAAGAAGATAATGAAAATAAAAGTCATTAGTCTCAACGGTGAGCAGCCAACCTTTAGTCAATATCTTATCAGGTGGTTATTTCGTCTAGTCGATTTTTCACTTTCAAGTAGCCTGGTAGCATTGGTTACTGTTGCGGTAACTGATAAAAGACAAAGACTCGGTGATATTATTGCAGGGACAACTCTTGTAAAAACAACAACCAGGGTTAATATAGATGATACACTGTATGTGCAAACCGCACCTGTAGATTATAAAGTAACCTATCCCGAAGTAATAAATTTAAATGATCGCGATATACAGTTGGTAAAAGAAGTACTAATAAATGTTAGACGCAGTGGTAACACAATGCTCGCAGTAGAGGCGCAACACAAAATAGAAAGTGTTCTAAAGATCAAAAATTTGCATGCTGATCCTATGTCTTTTCTGCATGTAATACTTGCAGACTATAACCACCTTGCAAGCCAGCTTTAAGAAAAAAGGCTATCTCAGATGAAATAGCCTTAAAGAATTTATGATCGTGGAAGGTTATTTAAAATCTCCTCGGGATTACTCAGAATAGCTGTTCCAAACATCACTAACATGAAGATTACGGAAATAAGAAATAGTGCTGATAATGCAAGACCTATAATCGCGCATGTTCTTCCGGCATTTACATTTTTATAGGAGCCAACAGTATAACTGTTAGGATTTGCTCTGTAAAGTGCAAGATCTTTATTTGCAAGTATCAAAGTAATAATAGCTGATATGACACCCAAAATTCCATAACAAAAACACCCGATTATTGAAAAGATTCCCAGAATAAGTACAGCGGTAGCATTAGGAAGTGGGGTCTGCGCCGAAAACTGTTGTTGTTGGTACTGGTTGGAGGGTTCCATAAGCAGATAGTTTAGTGGGTTAATTTATAAATGTAAAAAACTAAAATAATCAATGCTGCCAATATATATGAATATTTTATCAAAGATGCTCCAAACCCGAACTTCATCTTAGCGTGCAGTAATGTAAAGGACAATAAAAAAATTATTGGAATCGTAGCGGGATATAGAGATAAACTTTCAGAAAGATTTCCTTTCAACAATGCAACAACACTTCTCTGAAAACCACAACCCGGACATTCAATATTTAAGTAAGTTTTCGAAGGGCAACTCAACATATGTTTTTCCAGCCATTGAATAAAGCTATTCATACTCTGATAACATTAATAAGCCCTTGCAAACAAAACCCTTTGAGTAGAAGGTTTTCCGGTAAGAATACATGCACCTTCTTCCAGATCATTATTTAGGGGAATGCAACGAATGGTGGCTTTAGAAAGCTCCTTGATTTTCTCTTCTGTTTCTCCTGTTCCGTCCCAATGCGCAGAAATAAAACCACCTTTTGTATCTAATAGATTTATAAAATCCTCCCAGTTATCCGCGTTTGTTATGTGTGTTTCGCGATAAGAAAAAGCTTTGTTGTAAATATGTTCTTGTATAGCATGCAATAGCTTTCCGATGTTTACTGCCAATCCTTCCATTGGCATATTCAACTTTTCTTTTGTATCTCTTCGTGCAACTTCTACCATGTTGTTCTCGATATCTCTTGCACCAATTCCTATTCTTACAGGTACACCTTTCATTTCGTACTCGGCAAACTTCCAACCCGGTCTTGAATTTTCGCTGTCATCGTACTTAACTCTTATGTTGGCTGCTTTTAGTTCAGCTACTAATTCACTCACCTTTTCATCCACCGATTTCTTTTGTTCTTCTCCTTTAAAAATAGGAACAATAACCACTTGTATCGGAGCAAGTTTTGGTGGTAGAACAAGCCCGTCATCATCGCTATGCGCCATCACCAGCGCACCGATAAGACGCGTACTTACGCCCCAGCTTGTTGCCCATACATAATCCTGCTTATTTTGTTTATCGCTGAATTTTACATCGAAAGCCTTTGCAAAGTTTTGTCCCAGAAAGTGTGATGTTCCTGCTTGCAAAGCTTTACCGTCTTGCATTAATGCTTCGATACAATAAGTATCGACAGCACCGGCAAATCGTTCATTAATACTTTTCACACCTTTTATTACAGGCATGGCCATCCAATGCTCAGCAAAATCAGCATACACCTCGAGCATTTGTTTTGTTTCTGCGACGGCTTCTTCTGATGTTGCATGAGCTGTATGACCTTCCTGCCATAAAAATTCTGCGGTGCGTAAAAAAAGTCTTGTCCGCATTTCCCAACGTACAACATTAGCCCATTGGTTTATAAGCAATGGTAAATCCCGGTACGATTGTATCCACCCTTTGTAAGTGTTCCATATAATTGCCTCGCTGGTAGGGCGAACAATTAATTCTTCTTCAAGCTTGCTGTCAGGATCAACCATTAAAGCGCCTTTTTTATCAGGATTAGCTTTCAATCGGTAATGTGTAACAACTGCACATTCCTTTGCAAAGCCTTCTGCATTCTCTTCTTCTTTCTCAAACAAACTTTTAGGTACAAATAACGGGAAGTAAGCATTTTGATGGCCGGTGTCTTTGAACATTTTGTCTAAAACATCTTTCATATTTTCCCAAAGCGCATAGCCATAAGGTTTGATAACCATACAACCTCTAACGGCACTATAATCTGCAAGCCCGCTCTTAATTATTAAATCGTTATACCATTGGGAATAATCCTGCTGCCTGGAGGTAATTTCTTTGCTCATAAGGTTCTTCTTCTAATCTTGTGCTTGCTTTAACAAAACAGTCTTAAACTTTAGCTTTTTGGCAAATATTTTGCGCCAAATAATATTGATGCTGAAAGCATCGCAAAAGTAGTAACTTCATATTAATAACCCTTTTAAACCTGTTACAATGGGAACTAAACTTTTACTCCTGGCTTTCTCCGCAGCTTTAATCACAAGTTGCTCTACTTACAAAGCAGGTCAAACCCCTGATGATGTTTACTTTTCTCCTGCAAAAGAATATGTAGCTAAGCAAGAAAAAGAAGTACGAAGAGACAAATACGAAGAATATGTGAGTGCTGAAGATGACCGTTACCTGCGGATGAAAATTCAAAACAGGGAACGCTGGTCTACTATTGATGACTACAGCTACTGGAATGATAGCCGTTATCATGATTGCAACAGCTTATATTCCTATAATACATATAACACACCTAACACGTATAATAAATATTATAATGGTTATCTGAATAATTCTTATGGCAACAGTTACGTATACAATGGCTGTGTATCTAACAATAATTACCGCTCGAACTACTTTGGTTATGGCGGATACTACTCACCACGATACCCGATCGTTTATTACAAGAGTCCTAAAGTTTATACTGGTACAACAGGAAAAGCTAATCTAAGTACTTACCGTAATCCTAGTTACGATAATAGTAATTACAACTCTGGTAAAGGTCAAAGCCCTTACAATTTTGGTAATCTTATGAAACGTGTTTTCACTGAGACTACAAGTTCTAGTTCTAATCAAAGCTCAAGCTCTTCATGGGAAAGACCGGTAAGAACATACGAGTCTGGTACAACTACAAACAGCAATGCCGGTGGAAAAAGTGGCGGATACAACAGCACCGGTACCAGCACAAGTACTAAAAGAGATCCCAGAAATTAAGATACTAACTTAAAGTGGCAGAAAGATGTGAGATATAAAATATACCTCACATCTTTCCTGCAAACTTGTACCCTAAAATCATCTAAGATGAAAAAATATATACTCATAATATACTCATTTAGCATTGTGTCTATTTTACAAGCGCAGGTTCCTGATGATGCTTTGAGAAATAGTTGGTTTACGCACAACGGTACAGCACGCAACATGGCAACCGGCGGCGTTATAGGTAGTTTGGGTGGAGATATAAGTGCAAACAATGTAAACCCTGCAGGCTTGGGCTTATTTAAAACAAGCGAATTTGTTTTTACTCCCGGTGTTGGTTTGAATAACAATAAATTTTCTTTTAGAGGTGATGAAAGTAAAAGCAAAAAGACAGGTTTTAACCTTGGAGCAACAGGCTTTATCTGGGGAATTGGAAGGCAAGATAGCCGGTGGCGGAGTTCAGCTTTTTCAATTTCTGTAAACCAGCTTGCAAGTTTTAATAACAGGGTTTCTTACAAGGGAACAAATAATAAAAGTTCGTTTACTGAACAATATCTTGAAGAACTGATAAGAGACCGTGCCGATACAAATGCTGCTGAAAGCAATTATATATTCGGATCTACTCTTGCTTATAGAACATATTTAATTGACCAGGAAAAGGATCCTTCAGGTAAGTTTATTGGCTTCCAGAGCTTAGTTCCGGTTTCTACAGGTGTTATACAGGAAAATGATATTACAACAAGCGGAGGGTATCACGAAGCTTCCTTTGCTTTTGCAAATAATATGGAAGACAAACTCTACTTAGGAGCAAGCATTAATTTTCCATTCATTTCTTATAGCAGGGATACACGTTACAAAGAGACAGATGTGACGACAAATAAGAACAATGACTTCAATTATTTCGAGTTTACTGAAACAGTTAACAGCCGTGGAATTGGCGCAAACGTAAAAATGGGCTTCATATATAAGCCTCAGGAATATATAAGATTGGGATTAGCTCTTCATTCACCTTCTTTCATTTCCTTTAAGGATAACATTCGTGCAGCTATTACAGCAGATACCGAAGGCTATGCAGGCGTACGTACAGTAACAAGTGACGCTTTGAACAGCGGCAATGCCGGAGAAAGAAATTACTCCATGACAACTCCATTAAGAATGATTGGTAGTGCAAGCTATGTTTTTAGAGAAGTAAACGATACAAGAAGACAAAGAGGGTTTATTAGTGCAGATCTGGAATATGTAAATTATCGCTCATCAAGATTTTATGCAGCTGATGAGGAGGATGTAGCATCAACAGACTATTACAAGTCATTAAACACCATTGTAAAAGACTATTATAAAGATGCTGTAAATGTTAGAGTAGGTGGTGAATTAAAGTTTCATACCATAATGGTTAGAGGTGGAGCAGCATATTACGGCAACCCGTATAAAGACTCGAAGAATCTGAAAGCGAATCGCACCCAGGCAAGCGGAGGATTAGGCTATCGTAACCATGGAATGTTTTTAGATCTCACTTACGTTCATACTTTCAATAAAGATGTGAACTTTCCTTATCGTTTAAATGATAAGCCTAATACTTATGCTTTACAAACAGGAAGTAAAGGAAATGTGGTAGCGACGATCGGGTTTAAGTTTTAAAAATATCTTCTTAACAACAATGGCTCAATTAATTTGAGCCATTGTTGTTTATAGTTTATCTAATCTTTCTACACCCAATTTGGTGATTTCGCTTCAATTGTTCCATTATATATATCTGTAACTACGAGCTTAACAGCATGATAACTGCTCGGTTTTACAATGTAATAATTAGCGCCGTTTTGTAAACAATAATCAATATCGGTTTTAGAATTAGAGGTGGAGTAAATTAAGATCGGAACTTTATTATACTGGGGATTCTGACGAAGCGCTTTCAGACACTCCTTACCATTTACAAATGGCATGTTTAAGTCTAAAAGTATAACATCGGGCAGGGGAGCATTTTCAAGCTTATGCAATAGTACCTGCCCATCTTCGGCGGTTGTAAGCTCAATTGTAGGGCATGTTTCTCTTACAGCATCCTGGAAAAAGCTTAAATCATCCTCATCATCATCCGCGATAAAAATATTTCTATACTTCGACATTTAAAAAGTTTTCAAATTTACTAAGCCGGCTTAACCAAAAAAAGTGCCACAAAATAACTTTCGAAAGATAACATACGCTATGTGAGGAAATCTAACTCAAGAACTATAATTAAGCTTGTATACGAATTTACAAAGAGAAAGGTTTACAACAAATAACTACTGTAATAAATTAGATGTTGTTTTGTTCCAGTAGGCTTGAGTTCTCAATGCCCATATTAAACTCCCACAACCGCAGGTGTCCTCTCGCCGGTATTGGATTATTGTAAGCGGTTGCCTCTTCCAGCAACCAACCATACCTGCCTGGTGAATAATCGCCGAATGCTTTCTCTTCTAATGTCATCCGGTTCATTTCTTTATCAGGTAATTCAAAATCTTCTACACGTAAAATTGTGGTTAGTGTAGCCTCACCTACGATAGCTCCAAAGGGTAGTTTTTTAAAGTCCGGTATATATCTAGAGAACGGCAGATGTTCACTAAAAATACTGCCTGCTTTACCAAGGCTTGCGTGTACTAATATTCTTCCCCTGTATGGTGTAGACCATGAGCGGGTTTCTATTTGCTTTGCCCCTATTACCACTAGTGTTGCCCAAGGCTGCAAGAGCGAAATTGCTTTCATTTTTCCTGGTTCTAAAACCTTCTTTCCCAATCATTAGATGTCATCTCAAACTTAATTTCTCCGTCACCATTGCTTCCTACTTCTTTCCAGCCTGCACTCCTATAAAATGCTTCGGCTCTTGTGTTGGGAGATGTACCAAGCCACACCTTTCGTTGAGACTGTGAAAAATACCAATCAAGCATAAGTTGGTGTAGCCTTCTGCCGATGCCTTTACCTTCATAAGCGGGATCAACAAATAATGCCCAAATGTTTTTTTCTTTTAAATCAGCAATAGAAAAGCCCACGATCTTACTATCTATTTCGCAAACCCACCCTTTACCACGACGTGTAATGTACTCTTCGCAATCTGCGTCTGTAACCAATAAAGGGTTCGACAGAACATTTTCCTTTACAAGATGCCTAACAACCTGCATTTGTTTTATGTCTGTTAATTGCGCTTCTCTAAAAATCATGATTAAATGTAAGACTTTGGTGTGGATTGTACTATCACCTGTCATCAATTGTTTTCTTCTTAAACAGGCGTTTTACTTTACCAAAATGGAATAAGAGCACCCAAAAAAATGTCATCGATAAGCTGGAAAGTAACACAGATAAAAGATGTTCCGGTTCCTCATTATACGACCAAACTACTTCCATTAAGGCATCTGCTAAAAACCAAAATAGCCACCAGCAAATAAATACTATCAGTAATTGCTTAGCCTTAGACAATTCTGAAAGCCAGACACGTAGTTTCGAAAGCATGGTCAAAATTTTTCTACAACGCCTAACCCAAATAACGCAAAGTCATATTTTACCGGATCCGCATTATCGAATTTGCGAAGGTTGGTTGTTAACTCCACCGCAGCCTGCCAATCTATTTTATTTCTTTGTAACAAGTTGAAATGATAGGCAACTCTTGCAACATGCACATCTATCGGGCAAATTAGTTGCGACGGTTTAATAGCTTTCCAGATGCCGAAGTCAACACCACTTTTGTCCTTGCGTACCATCCATCGCAGGTACATATTTAATCTTTTGCATGTAGAATTATTTAAAGGAGAAGCTATGTGCTTTTGTGTACGTGCCGGAGCATCTTCAAGAGAAAAAAAACATTGTTTGAAGGATATTAGTGCATTCTCTATTGTTGCGTCAGATTTATTTTCACCTTTTGTAAATGCAGTTTCTAAAGACTTGCTTTTAGAATAGTGATGGTTTAGAAAATAGATAAAGTAAAGTAGGTCAGTGTCATTGAATGTTCTATGCTTAAAGCCAAGCAAATTCTTAAGATCTGTTTCTTTATGATTGATAACAAAATCGTGTGGGGCATTGTCCATTCGCTTAAAGAGCTCCCGGCATTTGTTTATGATGGTGGTACGTATCCCCCATGCAAAGACTGAAGCAAATAGTCCTGCTATTTCTATATCCTGTTTTGTAGTAAAAGAATGAGGAATACAAATAGGATCATCCTTAATAAAAGAAGGTTGGTTGTATTGATCAACTTTTCTATTTAAGAAGTTTTGAAGTTCGTCCTGCACAAGCAAAAGTACTTTACCGGTACTTAAATGCATTGCCAAACTGCATCAACAAACCACTTTCTCGAATCATATAAATGTTCAACAGGTAAAAAGCCGGTGTTTGTAGCAAGTTCATCAGTTTGTTCTACTGAATATTTTTGTGAGATCTCCATATAAATTCTTTCACCTTCTTCAAAATAAAATACCTGTTGATCGATCACGACTTCCTGGTCTTTAGTACTAATAAGATAGCTTTTACAAGCGCCTGTTGCATCATCATAAGTTGGCTGATGTTTAAAATTTTCCAGAACAAAATCAGCACCTAACTCATTATTTATACGTAGCAGTAAATTCAAATTGAAGTCTCGAGTATAACCAGCCTTATCATTGTATGCATCGAGAATAACTTGTGGGTCTTTTTTTAGATCGAACCCAATCAGTAATAAGTCACCGACATTTAAATGACTTCTAAGTGAAGAACAAAACTCTATGGCTTCCTGCAATGGTACATTTCCAATATTACTCCCTAAAAACAAAACAACCTTACTCCTGCTTGATAATGCGTTTACTTTCTCCAGCATGTTAAAGTATTCGCCGTTCATTCCTTTAATGTTTAATGAAGGAACTTCTTGTGGTAATTGTTGCTGAAGATACCTGATGACATTTTTGGAAATATCGATTGGATAGTAAGTAAAATTAATCCATGTTTTTTGCAGCTCGGATAATAAATGAATAGACTTACTTGCATCGCCTGCACCTAATTCAACAACATCAAATACCGTAAGGTTTTTTATGAAGATTGAAGCAATTTTATTCTTTTGCTGTGTAAATATTTCCATCTCACATTTTGTAAGATAATATTCAGGACATGCCATAATTTTTTGAAACAGTTTGTCGCCAATCTCATCATAGAAATATTTTGATTGAAGATATTTTTCTTCTGATGATAATCCGTTTATCACATCATTTAAAAAACGTTCATCAATGGCAACTTTAGATGCAGTTCTTTGTCTTTGTAATATTGAATTCATTTTCATGACTTAACCAATCTTATTCCCGTGTATTGCCAACGAAGATGTGGATGAAAAAAATTGCGATACGTAATACGGCTATGCCCGGGTGAAGTAACTTCTGAAGCGCCTCTTAATACTTTTTGATTAACCATAAACTTTCCATTGTACTCACCAATTGCACCAGGTGCTTTACTAAAACCAGGATAAGGCAAGTAAGCACTTTCTGTCCATTCCCACCTTGCTCCCCATTTAAATTGTGGCGCTGCAACTTCCCATTCAAACTCTGTTGGCAATCGCATACCAGCCCATGCTGCATAAGCTGAAGCCTCATAAAAACTTACATGATTTAAAGCTTCTTCTAATTCAATAAGCTTTAATCCCTGTAATATATAGTTGTGCCACACATCATCTATTTTATGCCAGTACATAGGTGAGGTTACATCATTGGTTTTTACCCAATCCCAACCTTCTGCATGCCAGAACTTAAAATCCCTATAACCGCCTGCTTCGATGAATTTCACGTAATCTTTATTTCGAACAATATCCTTTGCAATAGAAAAACTATTTAAGTAGACCTTATGGCGAGAAAGTTCGTTATCAAAGCAAAATTCATCTCCATAATATCCAATTTCGTAGATACCTGCATCAATGGTTATATAA
>DASVST010000597.1:0-2135 GCA_036387965.1 Segetibacter sp.
AAAACTCAATCGGGAATTTCTATGAATCTTTGCATCAGAAAAGAGTTTATGAATTTTAGAGATATTGCTTGCTTTTTCTTTCTGTTGATTTCAACAAACATTTATGGGCAGGAGAGGGCAACGCTTAATGGCTATGTAAAAGATTCATTAAGTGGCGAAACATTAATCGGCGCAAACATTAGTATTAGAAACCAAGGCAAGGGTGTTACATCAAACCAATACGGCTACTTCTCGATCACACTGGATAAAGGGAGTTACAATTTGGAATGTTCTTTTGTGGGTTATGAAAGCAAAGCCTTTAGAATTGTACTGAATCGAAGTAATCAGTTTGATATTCTATTAGTGCCGAGAAACTTCGTTACTGAAAATGTGGTAGTAACAGGCCGAAGAAGAGACAACAATGTGAAAGCAGCACAGATGGGTAAGATAGACCTAAGCGTAGCCACTGCTAAGGCCTTACCGGCTTTTATGGGAGAAGTGGATATATTGAAAACGCTGCAACTTTTACCAGGTGTACGTAATGCAGGCGAAGGAAATGCGGGATTTTATGTACGTGGCGGTGGTCCGGATCAAAACCTGATAATACTGGATGATGCAGTTGTTTATAATACCGGTCACTTATTTGGCTTCTTCTCTATTTTCAATGCTGATGCGATAAAGAATGTTTCTCTTATTAAAGGAGGAATGCCTGCTCAATATGGTGGAAGGCTTTCATCAGTGGTAGATGTAAGTATGAAAGACGGCAACTTAAATAAAACTGAAGTTGATGCGGGTGTTGGTTTAATTGCTTCCCGTTTTTCTATACAAGGACCTATAAAAAAAGATAAGGCTTCATACATAATAAGTGCAAGACGTACTTACATAGATGCTTTGGTAAAACCCTTTGTAAAGAAAACAGCAAATGCTTATGGATCGGGATATTACTTCTATGATTTAAATGTGAAAATGAATTACATCATTTCAGATAAAGACCGGGTTTACCTCAGTGGGTATTTGGGTAAAGATGTTTTTGATTTTAGAAGTGCCAAGCGATCCTTCAACACAAAAATTCCCTGGGGCAATTCTACCGCTACAGCACGATGGAACCATATTTTCAACCGTAAACTTTTTGCTAATACAACACTTGTATACAACGATTACAACTTTGCCTTCTCTGCAAAGCAGAATGATTTCGCAATAAAGCTTTCGTCGGGAATAAAGGATCTGAACGCTAAAGTTGATTTCGACTATTACCCATCTCCCTCTCACAAACTAAAGTTTGGAAGCCTTTATACTTACCATACATTCTCGCCAAATATTTTATCAGCTCAACAAGGCGATACAACCTTTGAACCTAATAACGTAAACAGAAAGTTCGCTAATGAATTTGCTGCATATATCCAGGATGATTGGGATATCAGCAAAACAATAAAGCTCAATTATGGGCTGCGCTACAGCAGCTTTCAGCAGTTAGGAAAAAGTACAAGGTATACAACCGATGCAAATGGAAATAAGCTGGATAGCGTAGTTTATAAACAAGGAGAGGTAGTACAGGCTTATGGAGGCTTCGAACCAAGAGCTACACTTCGGATTGCGCTTGATGATGAAACTTCTGTTAAGGCAGCAGTAACACGTAACCTTCAATATATACATCTTGTAAGTAATGCAGGCTCAACATTGCCTACGGACCTTTGGGTACCGAGTACATATCTTGTAAAGCCGCAAATAAGCTGGCAGTATGCTGCAGGATATTTCAGAAACTTTTCGAATAACATGTTTGAAACCTCAGTAGAAGTGTATTACAAAAGCATGCAGAACCAGATTGAATACAAGGAAGGGTATACGCCGTCGCTCAAAGACCCTGAAGAAGAATTTACCTTTGGAAAAGGCTGGAGTTATGGAAGCGAGTTCTTCCTAAATAAAGTAAAAGGTAGAATGACTGGCTGGGTCGGTTACACTCTAAGCTGGACATGGAGGAAATTTGCAGGTTTAAATAGCGGTGAAAAGTATGTCAGCAAATTCGATCGTCGTCATGATCTATCTGTTGTAGGTACATACGAGTTCAATAAAAAATGGAAGTTGTCCTCCATTTTTGTTTATGGTACAGGAAATGCAGTTACAATACCGGAACGTTTCTATTTTATCAGCGGAGTTCT
>DASVST010000598.1:0-8059 GCA_036387965.1 Segetibacter sp.
TTTATGAGAGAACGCTTAAAAAATGAGCAGTTAAGCTTTAAGATTTCTAACACTCTTCAACCGTTACCTTTGCGGCTCAAAAAGTAATAAGTTATAAGTAATAAGTTCTAAGTAAATCTAAACTTACAACTCATAACTTAACACTTACAACTAAAAAATGAAATACGAAAAAGAGATAAACCGGCGCAAAACTTTTGCAATTATCAGTCACCCCGATGCCGGTAAGACTACCTTGACTGAGAAGTTCTTGTTATTCGGAGGAGCTATACAAACAGCCGGTGCGGTTAAGAGCAATAAAATAAAAAAACATGCTACCAGCGACTTCATGGAAATTGAAAGGCAGCGTGGTATTTCGGTTGCTACTTCTGTAATGAGTTTCGAGTATCAAAACATGTTAATCAACCTGCTTGATACTCCAGGTCACAAAGACTTTGCTGAAGACACTTACCGCACACTTACTGCTGTTGATAGTGTTGTGTTGGTTATTGATAGCGTAAACGGTGTCGAAGCGCAGACACGTCGCCTAATGGAAGTGTGCAGAATGAGAGACACACCGGTAATTGTGTTTATAAACAAAATGGATAGGGATGGTAAAAACCGCTTTGATTTGCTCGAAGAAATCGAGAAAGAATTAAATATCTCACTTCACCCAATGACGTGGCCTATTAACCAGGGTAAAGACTTTAAAGGAGTTTATAACCTTGATGATAACAGCCTTGTGTTGTTTGCCGCAAGTACAAAAGGAGGTGATGAACATACAGTTGAAATTAAAGATCTTGCTGATAAAATATTGGACCAAAAAGTTGGAGAGAGAGATGCCGAAACCCTGCGTGAAGATGTGGAACTGATAGATGGCGTGTATGGAAAATTGAAAGATGACGATTATTTGAAAGGTAAAATTGCACCCGTATTTTTTGGTAGTGCGGTCAACAACTTCGGCGTAAAAGAATTGCTGGATACTTTTATAAAAATCGCTCCGACACCACGCGACAGGCAAACAAGTGTAAGACCTGTAAGTGTAGCTGAACCTAAATTTAGTGGCTTTATCTTTAAAATTCATGCTAACCTCGATCCAAAGCACAGAGATCGGATTGCCTTTTTAAGAGTGTGTAGTGGTAAGTTTGAGCGTAACAAATACTTTCATCATGTGCGGATAGATAAAGATGTTCGATTCAGTGCACCGTATTCTTTCTTAGCCCGGGATAAAGAAGTTGTTGACGAAGCTTACCCCGGTGATGTAGTTGGCTTATTCGATACCGGCAATTTTAAAATCGGTGATACTTTAACCGAAGGAGAGGATTTCTTCTTTACCGGGATACCTACTTTTTCTCCAGAAATTTTTAAAGAAGTAGTGAACAAAGATCCAATGAAGACGAAGCAGTTGGAGAAAGGTTTGCTGCAACTAACTGATGAAGGAGTAGCGCAATTGTTTACGCAACACGGCGGTAATAAAAAAATAATAGGTTGTGTAGGTGAGCTCCAGTTCGAGGTTATTCAATACCGGTTACTACACGAATACGGAGCGTCCGTTCAGTTCAATAGCCTGCCTTTTTATAAAGCTTGCTGGTTAACCTCAAAAGACAATAACAAACTACAGGATTTTTCAAGATATAAGCAACAGAATGTTGGTGAAGATAAAGATGGCAACATGGTTTACCTGGCACAAAGCGAATGGTTTTTGAACACTGAAAAGCAAAACAATCCCGACATAGAATTCCATTTTACTTCTGAGATCAATAAGTAGAAAGGGCTGTAACAAGTTTTACAGCTTCAACAGCTTCCTTTACATCATGCACACGAAGAATTTGGGCACCCTTAAAAAGGGCGGCAGTATTTAGAACGGTTGTTCCGTTTAAAGCATCTTCTGCAGTAATCCCAAGCGTCTTGTACACGGTAGATTTTCTTGAAATTCCAATTAACAGCGGACGTTCTAATATCCTAAAAACTTCCAACTTGCTAAGCAATTCAAAGTTATGTTCAATCGTTTTTGCAAACCCAAAGCCAGGATCTATGATAACATCATGTATACCTGCAAGTCTGCAGTCTTCAATCTTCTTTATGAAATAATCCAGCACTTCCCTGGCTACATTTTCATATCGGGCATGTTGCTGCATATTTTGAGGGGTTCCTTTTGTATGCATACATACATAAGGCACATGCAAATTACCGACTGTTGCAAGCATGTTTTCATCTAAACTTCCAGCACTAATATCATTTACGATAGAAGCACCTGCCACTACTGCTTCCTTCGCTACGACAGAATGGTAAGTATCAATTGAAATAAAAGCTTCGGGAAAGTGCTCGTGTACAATTCGTATTGCAGGTATAGCTCTTTTTAATTCTTCGTCTGTTCCAATATCTGTACTTCCGGGTCTTGTACTTTGTCCGCCTATATCAAGAATAGTAGCTCCCTCAGAAATTATTTTTTCGGCTTGCCTTAAAACATCATCAATAGCAAACACCCTGCTGCCGCTGTAAAACGAATCAGGCGTTACGTTAATAATCCCCATAACTATGGGAGTATTTAATGCTAATAAACGACCTCTACAATTCAACGTAAACATTGGCGGCTTTCCTTTATTTTTGAGCTGGTTGTTAATTAAGATTTTCATCAAAAATACACAACTACGTACTGCAATAATAAATTGGAGTCTTAGAATAAACCATGAACACGAATTCAAAATATGATGTTGCGGTTAATACCTGTAAAGACATCTTTATAAAAAAAACAAAAGACTATGGTACCTCGTGGCGGGTATTAAGGATGATCTCTATTGTTGACCAGATATATATAAAAGCACAGCGAATACGAACCATACAGGAAAAGCAAACACAAAGAATTGGAGATGATGTAAAAGGTGAATTTTTTGGTATCGTTAATTATGGAGTGATCGGGCTGGTACAATTCGAACTGGGAACTTCCATTGTTGAAGATTTGGATGTAGATAATGTCTCCGCTTTATACGATCAGAAAATTACAATAGCAAAGCAATTGATGGAAGATAAGAACCACGATTATGGTGAAGCGTGGAGGGACATGAGCCAGGAGAGTTTTGTTGATCTGATATTGGTTAAATTACTTCGTATAAAACAGATATTACAGAATGATGGCAAGACCTTAATTAGCGAAGGAATAGATGCCAACCTGCTTGACATCATCAACTACTCATTATTTGCATTAATACTCATTCACGAAGGAAAACAATAAGTATGAAAATAGCGTTGATTGTTGCACGGGTTATTGTTGGGTTATTATTCATTTTCTCGGGGCTGGTAAAAGCTAATGATCCACTTGGGTTAAGTTATAAAATGCAGGAGTTCTTTGAAGTGTGGGGAATGCATGCTTTAAATGATTACACATTGTTCTTTGCACTTGTAATGAACAGTTTCGAGATAATAGCAGGCGTTGCTGTATTGCTTGGCTGGCGTATGAGATTCTTCAGTTGGTTACTTTTGTTGCTTATAATCTTCTTCACTTTCCTTACTGGCTATGCATTATTATCAGGTAAGATAAAAGCATGTGGCTGCTTCGGCGATTGTATCCCGCTCACTCCACTTCATTCATTTATTAAAGACCTTATCTTATTAGTGCTCATCGGCTTTATCTTCAGGATGCGCCACAGGATACAACCATTCTTATCATCAGGCGCAAATGGTGGAATCATACTACTAACCCTTTTCTTCTGTATTGCAATGCAATGGTATGTGCTTAAACATTTGCCGTTTGTAGATTGCCTTCCTTATAAAGTTGGCAATAATCTTTCTGAACAAATGAAAGTACCCGAAGGCGCTGTTCCTGATAGTTTCTCGATCGTATTTAAATATAAAAAGGACGGGAAGATTGTAGAGTTCGACATGAATAATTTTCCGGAAGATTATAATGACAGTACTTATGAGTATGTAGACCGTGTGCAAAAGCTGGTAAGACCCGGAACCGGAAAAGCAGCTATTTCAGATTTTATACTAATGGGTATGAGTGGTGCTGATACCACAGAAGCAATTTTAAGCCAAAGCAATCCGTATGTATTAATGTTTTTGAAGGATTTGGAAACATCAAAAAAAAGGTGGGAAGAAAACTTACCGATAGTTTTGAATGCAGCGAAGCAGAAAAAGATACCATTCTTTGTTGTTAGTTCAGTTGCAGAATTAGCCAAAGCTCACATTAGTGAAGTTGCGGGAGTCGACTCCACTTATATAACCTACTTGAAATGTGATGCTACGGTAATAAAAACTGCTGCAAGAGAAAATCCAACGTATGTCTTGATGCGTGAAGCGAACGTGCTTGCAAAGTATGCTGCTGCTGATTATAAAAAGATGGAAGGCAAGGTGAAGGAAGTGAAATAGTGATCGTGGTTCTTCGTCATTGGGAGGAGGAACAGCCTGCCCCGAACCTGATTCGGGGACGAAGCAATCTGCTTGAGCAATTTGAACCTGTCTTTAGCAGTCATCAGATTGCTTCGTACCCCGACGTGATTAAATAGAAAGAAGTTGAAGGAATTAAAATAATACCCGTTGGTATTCGTCATTGCGAGGAGGAACGACGAAGCAATCCGATAACTGAATTACAAGAGTACGGAATTATATAGAGCAGATTGCTTCGTACCTCGCAATGACGTGATTAGTTTAAAATCTAAAATGTGAAATCTAAAATCGCCAATCGAAAATGCTTTCATTCATCACCAAAAAACTCTTCTACGGTCTCCTCGTTTTGCTTGGCGTAGTGGTATTGGTTTTTTTTCTCTTCCAGGGGTTTGGCGATCCGGCACGTTTGATTATCGGGCAAACAGGCGACAGTACAACCATCAGCAACATCAAAAAAGAGCTTTACCTCGATCAGCCAAAATGGAAACAATTTGTGCACTATCTAAACGATGTTTCGCCTATTGCGATTCATAGTAACGAAGAAATAGAAGCTAAAAAACTTTCCGGCTTGTTTATAGGTGGAGAAACGAATTTTGCTATTAAAGTTCCATACTTGCGGCGCTCATACCAAAGCAAAAGAGATGTTTGGGAAGTGTTGATGGAAGCATTACCTGGAACCATCCTTTTAGCATTGTCGGCAATGTTCATTGCAACATTTTTAGGTATACTGCTTGGAGTGCTTGCTGCAGTAAAACAAAATACATGGTGGGATACTTCAGCAATTTTTACAAGCGTACTTGGCATATCTGCGCCGTCTTTCTTCATGGGTATTGTGATTGCTTATGTTTTTGGTTTTGTACTGACTGAATATACCGGGCTTCACATGACTGGCAGCTTATTCACCGTCGACCCGTTTGAAGGACGTGAACTTCAGCTTAAAAATTTAATACTTCCAGCTATAACTTTAGGAATACGTCCCCTGGCAATCATCACGCAGCTTACACGAAGCGCAATGCTTGATGTACTTGACCAGGATTACATTAGAACTGCATATGCAAAAGGTCTGAGCAGGAGGGTGGTAGTCTTTAAACATGCATTGCGCAATGCATTAAACCCTGTCATTACTGCTATTACAGGATGGTTTGCCGAGTTACTTGCAGGTGCTTTTTTTGTTGAATACATTTTTGGTTGGAAAGGCATCGGCAAGATAACCGTAGATGCGCTGGAGAAACTTGACTTCCCGATTGTAATGGGCAGCGTGTTAGTAACAGCAGCATTTTTTATCCTCATTAATTTACTGGCTGATATTCTCTATGGAGTAGTAGATCCGCGTATCCGGCTAAAATGATTAAAGCTCTTCTGCAGGCTGATATTTAAAAAGCGGATTCTGAATTATTCCAAACACATTCCCCGCAGGGTCAATTACAGTTCCTAATAAGATTCCACCTCCAACATCAGTGATCGGTTCGTTGGGTATGCATCCTTTCGAAAGCATCTCATTGTAAACAGTCGTAGCATCCTTTACTCCCCAATAAGCTACTATGTTGTTATCAAAGTTTTCTCCCTTACTATCCGGTTGAAGTCCAAGTTCAAAGCCTTCGATATTAAAGCCCACGTAAAAAGGCTCGTCGAAGTAGGGAGGTTTATTGAATATTTCGGTGTACCATGCCTTAGCCTGTGCCAAATCTTTTACATGATAAATTACAGTGCGTACACCTTGAATCATAGTTACCTTATTACTACTTCATAAATTACCTTTTCACCCAAAGCCTCGTTTACCCTTTCAATAATCGCTTCCTTTTGGTATACTAGTTCCTGCTTCAGCGGACCAACACTTGTTTGAATAAAAAGCGTGTGATTTACTATCTGTATTCTTTCTGTGTACTTTGCAATTGTCTTGCCCATCAGTTTTCCCCAGATTTCCTCAATCTGTATAGCCTGTATTCCTGTTTTGAGTTTGCTTTTTCTCAGGAACTGTTTTATGGCATCACCTAACGAAATTTCGCTCATGTGGTAAAGATAAAGAAACCAAAGGCACATTGATCGGAGCAGGAGCTACAAAGCATACAAATTATTGCTCTTAAACTTCATAGATTAACATAATATCTCTTCCAAAAAATTTTCATTTTGTACCTTCATTTGGAAATGCAAACCTATGAATCTTAAAGTCTACTCTTTCTTTATATCCTTTTTATTATGCTGCTCGTTCTGCTCTGCACAAATTTCCATAAATATAATTGCTCCTCAGCCGGAAGATATTATGACACGCGGACCGGTTGTTGTTGGAGATGCAGTGAGTATAAGTGTTCGGATAACCTCAACTTACCAGTTATCAACTGTTAAAGCAAGCGTTGCCGGAAGAGAAACTTCTTTAACCTATACTGGTATTGACCGTGATGGTAGTTCCTTTTCAGGAAGTTTATCACTTGTAGGTACAAAGCATGGTGATACAGTAGATATACTGGTTACAGCTGTTGATTATTTAGGTAATCAGAAAACAGCAAATAGAAAAGTGATCTACGATGTACGACCTGTTTTAACTTTAGAAAGTCCATTGAATGAAACAGTAGCCAGGCCAACTGTTCGTTTAAAGTTTAAATGTGAGGATATAGATAGTTGTAAGATACAAGTCCGGTTTCCGGTTACTGGTATTAATCATACAGATTATTATGGTGCTAAAACAGTTTTTTCTGGCACTGTAAAAGATTCTTTAGATACCATATTAGATCTATCGCAGTTTGACGGTGTGTCAGGTAGACTTGAAATTTCAGCTACAGACAAAAGAAATTACATGGTTACATCAAGTTCATTTATTTATGTTGATACTAACCCTTATTTAAATGAAATTGTAGCAAGTGATACTAAAATAATCGATTTTAATTATGGAAAAGTGCTTTCTTATGGCAAGGAAAAACTTTCTTATCCAGTACTTATTGATGTAGATACAAAGCAAAAGACATCTATTCCGATAAAATTACAAGCCAGGTTTATTAATTATAATGGTTCTGTAAGTTCATTTGAGTATGGTAAGGTAACACCATATGGAGCATTTATTCAGGGGTTAGATTCTTTTCAAAGTCAACAAAGTTTTCCGTACTCATCTATTTACGAATTTAATAAAGGAGCTATTGAGTTAGCTCGTTTTACAACTACTGCAGGAAAATTTGCTATTGGGACAACTCGTGACCCCGTATCTAATGTGTACACGCTTTACTTAAGAGATTTAGAAACTAAACAAAATACCGTAGTTTCAACAATTTCTGAATATTCTACATATAGTCTATCAGCAAATGGCCTGGTTGTGTTTACTGACTACTATGAACGCACTCTTTTTACTTATAAAGATGGTATAAAGACTAAAATTGCAGATAATTTTAATGCCTCAGATAATTTCCCTTTAACTGATGGTAAAAATATCGTATATAAAAAGTTTACTCCATATTGCTGTGGTTATTTACAGTTATATAACGGTCAGTCTACTATATTGGTAAAAGATAGTTTACACAACGATTTTTACCCGTATCGCAATTACCAGCTTAATCATAAATTTGTTGCTTATACAAAAATTGGCTCTTCGGGTCAAAAACAGGTATGGTTATATGATTCTCTTGGTAAACATTCTCAAATAACCTATTTTGGCGATGATACAGAAATAGACCATCTAACACAAATAGGAGATGATGATATTAAAAGTGAA
>DASVST010000599.1:0-11618 GCA_036387965.1 Segetibacter sp.
GTTCAGCTAATACCCATTTGAATGAATTGAAGGAAAATTGCACTGGGCTCCCTTATAACATTTTAGAAAAAATTAAATGGGTAACAAATTTTTCATCAGAGAAAAAAAAATTACTATTTAATGCCATCGATATACTTGTTCTGCCTAGTCATAACGAGTCTTTTGGATTGGTGTTTCTTGAGGCATGGAGTTGTAAAAAGCCTGTTGTAGGAACTTCTATTGGTGCTATAAGAAATGTAATATCAGAAGAAAAAGATGGCTTGCTAATAAACATTAATGATGAGAAAAGCCTGACATCACAATTGCTCAGACTGATAAATGACAAACCCTTAAGAGTGAAGTTGGGTGAAAACGGCTATAAAAAAGTAACGGAGAATTACACCTGGGACATAATAGTTTCACGATTAAGAAAATGCTATATCGAAGCCAGTGCTTCAAAAAATTAATTAGATTCTTGTGTGTGGAATAGTAGGTATATATCATTATAAAAGACATTCGCAAGATGATAAAGGCTTTTTATCTGAAGCCATTAGAACAATGCATCACCGAGGCCCTGATTCATCAGGTATGTGGAGTAATGATCAAAATTATAGTGCAGGATTTGTGAGGTTATCAATAAGAGATCTATCAGAAAATGGCTCCCAACCTATGCTATCTGATTGCGGCAATTACAGTATCTCTTTCAATGGAGAGATTTACAATACAAATATTTTTAAAACCAGACTTCAGGCTATAGGTGTAAACTTTAAATCAACAACAGATACAGAGGTTTTACTTTATGCAATCATAAAGTGGGGAATTAATGAAGTGCTGGAAAAGTTCGATGGGATTTTTGCATTCGCATTTTATAACAACAGGCAGAACAAACTTTTTCTTGCACGAGACCGAAGCGGCATTAAACCATTATATATCGGCACCAGTTCTCAAGGCGTGGTTTATAGCTCGCAGTACGACCACATTATTCATCACTCGTATATAAAAGATAACGCAATACACACGGGTGCTGCAGGCGCTTATTTATCGTTAGGTTATGTGCCGGAAAATGCAGGCATAATTAGCAACACCTATATGTTGCCTCATGGTTTTTATGCTGAGGTAATTGAAACCGGAATAAATGTAATCAGGTTTTTTAATTATCCTGCACAGCAGCAGCAATACAGCAATGAAGCACTTGAAGAAACTTTAGAGAGAAATATAAGAGATCAGTTAGTTAGTGATGTGCCGATTGGCACTTTTATGTCAGGAGGAGTGGATAGCCCTTTAGTATCTTATTATGCTAACAAATATTCAAAAGTAAAGTCGTTTAATATTGGTGTTGATGATCCTTCTATGGACGAAAGTAAGGCTGCCGCTAAGTATGCAAATATTTTTGATACAGACCATTATTGTAAAAACATCACAGAGAAAGATCTTCTGGAAACCATCAACGATAACACCAAAGCCTTTACTGAACCCTTTGCAGATTTTTCATCTATACCTACATTGATCTTATCAAAGTTTGCTAGGCAACAATTAACCGTTGCTCTTAGTGGCGATGGTGGCGATGAGCTTTTTTGGGGGTATCCGCGAAATATAAAAATGCTGCAGCATGGTATGCTGTTTAATCAAAGTAAACCACAACGAACATTTAATTACTTCAAAGAAAGGTTTACTGGTTCTGAGAAGAACACATTAAAGAGGCACCTACAAGTTGATAACTTTCCATCTTTCTATTATCGTTCTCTATTTATTCCGGGTGCTGAGCATTGGCTGGACGACATTTATAGACCTAAGGCAGACAATGCTTTCTTCTTTAATGATTTTTTGCAGCATGAACAGGTTAGTGGATTAGATGAAAGTGGTATAATGAATGTCGTAAGAAAGCTTGAGTTTGATCTTCATTTACAGAGAATTCTCATTAAAGTTGATCGTGCAAGTATGTACCATAGCCTTGAAGTTCGGGTGCCTATTTTAAGTAATGAGATGATAGAATATAGCACCACTCTTGACTTCAAAAGTTGTATAAAAAATGGTCAGGGAAAATATAATTTAAAAGAGCTGCTAATTGAAAAAACTAATGAAGCATTAGTTCTGCAACCCAAAAAGGGGTTTGTGATTCCTCTAAATAAATGGTTAAGACAAGAGTTGCGGAAAGATGTGGAAGAGAAATTATTAAACATGCCTTCTGAACTTGCTCCTTGTTTTAATAGAAAGGAAATCAGCAAACTACTTCGTCAACATATGGATGGGAGCCAGGATTGGAGTTGGTTTATATGGGCTTTGTATAGTCTTGTAAATTGGCAACATCAATATAGATCCAACTAAATTGAAAATTGGAATTATAGTTGAAAAATTCCCCTCGCATAGCGAAACTTTTATTTTAAATAAAGTTGAAGGTTTATGTAGGAGAGGTCACCATGTTACTGTTTTTAGAAATTCCAAACATTCAGATGTTTTATTAGAGAAAGCCGCCAGACTGGAAAATTTTACCAATTTAAAACTGGTAAATATTTCGGTTGAACGCAATCCAATGAAAGTACTGAAACTTGCGCTTGACAGTCCAACAGAGATGTTTAAAAGTTTGAATAAAGCTGCTTCCACCAAGCAAGGAGTACTTACCTTGGTTAGAAGCAGCTTTTTCAAAAAAAATATTTGTGATCTATATCATTTTGAATTTTCCGGACTTGCTCTAAGCTACATGGATTTGATCAAAATATTACCTGGTAAAAAAGTAATAAGCTGCAGGGGTTCTGCTGAAAAGGTAAAGCCTATAACACAACCAGATCGAAAGCAACTTCTAAAGGGATTGTTCGATGAAGTTGATGCTATACATTGCGTATCTGATGATATGTCTGAAACAGTTCAGGCATTGAGTGCTGATGAGAAAAAGATTTTTGTAAATAGACCTTCAATAAAGTCTGGCTTCTTTCAAAGGCAAAAACGATATCCAAATGACACTAATCTAACAATATTGTCTATAGGAAGATTGACTTTTCAGAAAGGATATATCGTAGGATTACTCGCTATAAAAGAGTTGATAAAATCATATCCGAATATATCCTGGAAAATTGTTGGAGATGGACATTCAAAGGAAGAACTAACCTTCTATATTAATGATCTTCAATTACAAGATCATGTACAACTTTTAGGTGCAAAAACAACAGCTGAAATTTTTGAGTTGTATAACTCTGCGGATATTTTTTTTCTTCCAAGTGTTTACGAGGGCATCGCCAATGTTGTATTAGAGGCGATGTCAATGGAGTTGCCGGTGGTGTCATCTGATTGCAGCGGTATGAAAGAAGTTATTCAACATAATATGAATGGACTGCTTGCAACAAATTATGATCATGCTCAAATGGCTGATTGTCTTTTGAAACTTTGCACAGATTATACCAAAAGGAGACGCCTTGGCGTAAGCGCCAGGAAAACAATCGTGGAAAACTTTGACATAGAGCAGCAGTTAGATGTGTTCGAATATAACTATCAACAATTGCTTCAAACTTAATAGTTGAACATTGTTCTGTTATACGATAAACTCGAAGTTGGAGGAACTGAAAAGCTGATTGTTTTAATTGCTAATCTTTTGCATGGCCACGAACATAAAGTATCAGTAATAATCTTTACTGCTCCAAAGCAGTTGGATCATCTTATTTCAAAAGGAATCGACATAATCTATTTACATCGTAAAAGCAGGTTTTCTTTAAATCCTTTGCGACTGTTATCTAAGCTTTGCAAGTCTGCCGATATTATTCATGTTCATACTTATTATAATTACAGATACTTCTTTTTAGCAAAAAAGTTATTTGGAGAAGGAAAAGGAAAAGTAGTAATGCAAGAGCATTCTAATATGGCTAATATAAGCTTATTCGATAAATTCTTGTTCAAATCGTTAGATGCTTTTGTTGCAGTTTCCGACAAGCAGGTAGACCTATTAAAAAAGCGAAAGACGATTTCATTAAAGAAAGTTTTTCTTGTACCAAACATAATTTCGGTTTCCAATAAGATCGGTAAACGTGATGAAGTTCATAACCGGATAATAATGGTAGGTAACATCAGGAGAGAAAAGAATTATGAACTTGCTTTATCAATAATCAAACATTTTAAAGGTCGTATAACATTAGATATTTACGGTAATATAAACGATCAGGATTATTATGGCGAGTTAATAGATGCAGTAAAAAGAGAGAACATAAAGGAGCAGGTAAATATTATATCAGGTGAAGCGGATGTTAGCAAGTTCTTTCATCAATATGATGTTGCCTTACATACTGCAAGCAAAGAAACCGGCCCACTTGTTTTAATGGAATACATGTCGGCAGGACTTCCTTTTTTTTGTTCTACAGCAGGGCAGTCTTCTATCATAGTTTTCGGATGCTTTCCGCAGTTTGTTATTCCCTCCTACGAGAAGAATGCCTGGATAAATGCGATCGAAAAGTTTTATGATCAATCGCAGGATAGCAGAAATAACCTGACAGAAGCAATTAGGCAAAAAGCTGATGAAATTATAAATACAGAAGACTATTACAGATCATTTATAAACATTTACGACAAGGTACTGGCTTAACAGGGATAAAGTGTTTCAGTTTAAATTTATAAAATACACACAACCAGGTTGGCAGTTTAATATCAAGCCACAAACAGATCTTCCGGTTGCAACTGCATTTTATCATCCTATATACCAAAAACATAAACCCAAAGAAATAGAGCAGGACTTAAGTTTTGAAACCGAGACAGCCCGTTTTGCTGATGTAGGCTTTAGGTCTTGGCAATCTGGCTTTCTTGCTTTATCGTGTGAGAAGGATAGTTTTTTAATCAGCAGTATGCCTTCACCGAACCTAAAAGATGAATACAGGTTTGTTGCAAAATACTGGGGCGTTTTCTTTGTGTGCTATGCATTCATAGTGAGATTAGTTTCATTAAAAAATCCCTTTGCTGAAGTGCCGGCATTTGTAAAAGCTTTGCGAATTAAAAAGGTCAATATTCATCAAAACCTTACAAGTACTACTGAGTATAATAATTATTTGTCACCCTTAGTAAATGCACAGCCGTCGATTTCTGTTATCATTCCAACCTTAAACCGGTACGAGTACTTAAAGGATGCTTTGCACGATCTGGAGAAACAAACGTATAAGAATTTTGAAGTAATAATTATAGATCAAAGCGAAGATTTCAAGAAAGAATTTTATGATCAGTTTGATTTGAATATTGTTTTAGAGCATCAACGGGAAAAGCTTTTATGGACAGCGAGAAACAATGCAGTTAAATTATCAAAAGCTGATTACTTGTTATTTTTCGATGACGATTCAAGAGTAGAAGGCGATTGGATCGAGCAGCATTTGAAAAGCTTAGATTATTTTAAAGTAGATATTTCTGCCGGCGTTTCCTTTGCAACGGTAGGCGCTAAAAGCTCAGCCAGCTACAAATATTTTAGGTGGGCAGATCAATTTGATAGTGGTAATGCCCTGGTAAAAAGAAGTGTCTTTCAGAAGATAGGTTTGTTCGATCTGCAGTATAATAAAATGCGCCAGGGGGATGGAGAATTTGGTTATCGTGCCTTTAAGAATGGTGTTAGCAGTATCAGTAATCCATTTGCTTACCGAATTCATTTAAAGGTAAAAGATGGAGGATTGCGTGAAATTGGCTCCTGGGATGGATTCAGGCAAAAGAAATGGTTTCAGCCAAAGCCTGTGCCCAGTGTGGTGTTTCAATATAAAAAATATTTAGGCGGCACATTAAGCAGGCATGCAATTATATTAGGAATGCTGTTGAGTAATGTACATCTTAAGCATAAGAAGAATAAAGGGATGTTGTTTTTGAGCGCTATTCTTTTTGTGGTAAAGTCACCAGTACTCTTATTTCAATATTATAGATCAAGAAAGATAGCGATGGAGATGCTTAGAAGGGATAACGGAATAGAAATGCTTAACTGATGAAGCTGGGAATTATATCTGACTGTACACACTATAAAAGTATTGACGGGAAAGTTGGTACAGAAAATCATATTCTTCTTCGGCAGTTTCAGGCACTATCAACTTACTTTTCTGAAACGCTTGTTTGTTGCCCTTTCTCTAAAGTAAATGATAGATCAGTCATCAGTTATTATACCGATGAGAACATAAAGTTTATTGCTTTACCTGTTGTTGGTGGTGATAGGCTTTCGGATAAACTCAATCTGTTTAAAACGCTACCTATATGGTTTAAAAACTACCAAAAAGTAAACGCCTCTAGCGATATCGTTTATCAACGGTTCCCTAACAACATTAATATACCTGGCTTCTTCTACTTTTATTTTAAGAAGAAAAAAGTCTTTGGAACTTATACAGGAACATGGCAGAATTACACTGGTGAACCTAAAACATTTCGTTTTCAAAAGTGGTTGTTGCAAAAATATTTTCGTGGTCCGGTATGGGTATATTCTGATAGTGAGTTTTCAAACAAAAGAATATTGGAAGGATTTAGCCCCTCTTACAGTAAAAGCGAGTGGGAAGAGGAGACCCGACAGGTTGAGGCCCGGATAGAAAGAATAAAAAATGATGGGTTAAACGCTTTTAAACTCATTACAGTAGGAACATTAATCGATTATAAAAATCAATTAACAATATTAAAAGCATGTGTTATATTAAAAAAGCACAACTTTCCGTTTTATCTAACTGTAGTAGGGGATGGACCTATGTATGCGGAACTGAAAGCTTTTATTGCTGAAAACAATTTAGGTGAAAACGTAACGTTAGCTGGTAAGAAGAATCATGTAGAGTTGAGAAGGTTATATCGTGAACATGATTTTGTAGTGCAGGCGCCATTATCCGAAGGTTTTGGAAAAGTACCTATTGAAGGACTTTTTCATGGAGTTGTACCTGTAATTAATAATATTAGTTTGGCTAAGCACATAACCGGAAATGGGGAGAGGGGATTTTTGTTTGATGCAAAAGATGCTCAGAATTTAGCTGATACTATAAAAAATATAAACAAAAAAATAACCGAACTACCTGCTGTTATAACAAAGGGAAGGGAATTTGCAAAGTCGCAGACCCTGGAGGCCTGGGCAGAGTATTACTATAAAACTGTTGTACAATTTAGTGGCAAAGAATAAACCTTTCTGGCAAGATCTTACGATCGTTTGGAAATACGCAATCGCTGTTGTATTAGGACTTGTAGTTGGGTTTAAAACAATTCCAACTATTGCTGTGGCCATTTTCTTTCTCTTAATAGCAGTAATTGCTGTATTCAAAGCTTTCAAAAACGATTTTCCTGGTTTTCTTACAATACTTCCTTTCGCTATTTACACCGAAGTTTTTATTCGGGCTAATGAGCGATGGGTGCCTTATCTCACATTGCAGTATGTATTAGTAATATGCTTTAGCCTCTTTTTACTTAATGGCGTTAGGAATTCTAAAGTTCATTTTCAGGGATATTTTTTTCTTGCACTATTTGTTGCCTTAGAATTCCTCAACAATATCTATCCCGATAAGCCACAGATTGGCAGACCGATCCTGGTTAATTCCTTGGCTTTGTTATTAGTTACTCTATGGGGTTCAAGAAATGTTTTAACGCCTATGTTGATAAACAAGTTCTTAACCACAGTAAAGATTGCAACAATCTTTTTAACGGGTGTAGTTCTCGTGTCTCACCTTCAGGGTAAGATCGACTACGGAACCATCTCTAATTCTGATGCCAGTAATGGAATGGCACCAGTGCAATTAAGTGGTTATTTGGGAGCAGGTTGTGCTTTATTCTTTCTCTCTATTATGAACCCTGAAGAAGTTAAAACCCGCCTGGTAAATATGGGATTATTAGTCTTTGCAGCTACAGTTATGCTGCTTACATTCTCAAGAGGAGGTTTATACTTTTTGTTAGCTGTTGTGGGTTTGTTCTTTTTCTATAATCGTTCGAAAATGGCTAGCTATTTTAAGTTCATTTTTTTGGTGCCTGTTGCTTTCGTTATATACTCATATGTTGTAAAGGAAACCGGCGGCAAAATAGTTGAACGTTATGGACAAGAAGGAGCATCCAGTAGAGAAGTGTTAGTTTCTATAGGATTTGAATTATTTATTAGAAATCCCGTTACAGGTGTTGGTACTGGAAACTATAATACAAGAATCGTAACAGAAAAGTTGTTCCAGGTCGAATCAGGCGCACATAACGAATTTGTACGGGCGGCTGCAGAACATGGTGTTATCGGACTTGTTCTTTACTGGGGGTTTTTCGTTGTCCTGTTTCTAAATATTCTCCGACGGCCACAACCGCAACAACAATATGCAATGTATTTTTTCATATTATTCTGCCTCATCACCGTGCACAATGGCTTAAAAATATCGTTGCAACCTTTTTTATTACTGCTTGCAGTTGCTACTACATCTGTAGCTTATCATAAAAAAAGACAGATTGAAATTAAAGAACTCCCGAAAAGAGCACTTGTCTCAGCTGGCTGATTGCCATATGTCTTGTTTTCCCGCATCTCTTGCTACAAAGCTTGGAAAGAAATATGTTTTTAAAACACTCGATTGGTTTTTATCAAGTCCTCAGCGTTTTCTTTTTCATATTGAAGAAGATAATAAAGTGATTGGTTATTGCGGCGGCTTTATTCCTTCTAAACCTGGAGATGGAAGTAGTAGCGGTATGTTACAACATGCATTCAACGAAGCCGTAAAAGGATTGATCTTAAAGCCGTGGTTACTATTTCATAATGAAGTCGTTCCTCATTATCCTTTTATCTGGAGAAACATAAAGAGAAAACTAACCGGTAGAATTACTCCTGCTCAAACAGCAACTAAAAAAACTGTCCCTTTCAAGCAATACGTTGGTTTAGTAGTAATCGGAGTACTACCCTCAAAACGCGGAACGGGTGTTGCACAACAACTGATGGCCGAGTTTGAAAACAAGAGCCGTCAACTGAATCATAACGAGCTGGTCTTATCTGTAAAAAAGGACAACAATAGAGCTATAAAAGCTTACAACAACTACGGTTGGAATATTAGAGAAGAGCATCAGAACACATATGTTCTTCAAAAGACTATTTAGCAACAATGGGCTTTTTGCAAGATAAAATTTATCCTCACTTACCTGTTCTACTACAAAATCTTGGAGTTTCAGCATTTGGATACCAATGGTATAAAAGAAGGTTTAGCGGAATTTTTGAAGACGAGTACAAAGGCTTTAAGGTTCGGGAAAGTTTTACCAAAGAACAATGGCATGAGTATCAAACGCAGCAGGTAAGAAAAATTTTACTACACAGTTTTGATACTGTTCAATATTATAAACAAGCTTATTCAGAAGCAGGTTTCACAAAAGAGAAATTATCAAACTTACAGTTAGAAGACGTACATACTTTACCCTTTCTTGAAAAGGATGTACTTCGTAATCAGGGTAAAACTAATTTAATTTCTACCTTAAGCGAAAAGGGTGGAAGTTTTTATTCAAGCAGTGGAAGTACTGGTACCCCAACAAGTATTATGTACTCCTACAACATGCATCAAAAGCTATCTGCTTTATACGAAGCACGGGTTCGTAACTGGGCTGGGGTAAGCAGGTTTGATGCAAGAGGCATGATTGGCGGCAGAAGAATTATTTCCGATGGTGTTGGCAAGCCTCCATACTACCGATACAATTTTGTTGAGAAGCAATTGTATTTATCAGCTTATCACATAACTAGAGACACGGTACAAAATTATGTTGATGGTTTGAGGAAGTATAAGACCGAGTACATGGTTGGCTATGCAATGTCAAACTACATTCTTGCGAGGTTTATAAAAGAAGTTGGTTTGAAGGCACCGAAGATGAAGGCGGTGCTTACATCAAGCGAAAAGCTCACACCCGAGATGCGCAAAACAATAAGTGAAGTTTATGACTGCAAAGTTTTCGATGCATACAGCGGAGTAGAATGGTGCAGCCATATTGGCGAAAATGAGTACGGTCAATTGTTAATTAGTCCTGACTGTGGTTACGTAGAAGTTTTAAAGGCTGATGGAACAGAAGCGAAAGCGGGCGAAGAAGGTGAACTAGTATGTACGGGCTTTCTGAATTATGATCAACCACTTATTAGATATAGGATCGGCGACATGGTAAGATTAGCTAAAGATCAAAAAACAAAGTGCGGACGAAATTTTCCTGTTGTTGATGAAATAATCGGCAGGGTAGAGGATACAGTTGTAGGAAAAGATGGAAGAGAAATGGTTAGGTTTCACGGCATATTTGTGAACCTGCCAAACGTAGCAAAAGCTCAGGTAGTACAAGAGGACTACGGCAAGTTCCATATAAATGTTTTGACCAATGGACTAACAATGCAGGAAAGGGAGCTCATTGAAAAAAGAATGAAAAGCCAGCTTGGAGAAATCGAATTAGATATCAATGAAGTTAAAGACATACCGATTGGCCCGAACGGAAAATTCAAGGCAGTTATTTCAAAGGTAATTGTAAGATGACATTGGAGATTATACTTAAATAGAGATGTTGCCGTTGTATAAAAGTAAAAGGCAGGACAGTTTACGGAAACCAAAAAATGACTTCAGAAAAAATATTAATCACGGGTTTATTTGTTTCCGAAAAAAATAAGCAAAGAGTCAATCGTTCTGCTGCGGATCAATTAGCAGAGTTGTTGTCGCGAAACGGTTTTCATATAATCAAAGTTTCCTACGCAGTCAATAGAGCTGTTAGACTTTTAGATACTCTATTTACCATTTTCACAAAGACGTCAAAATATAAGATTGCTGTTGTTCCGTTGTATGGAACGTTGTTTACGTTTTGGTGGGCAGCCATCTCTTGTGTTTTACTCAAGGCTCTTAATAAGAAAATGGTACTCATCATTCATGGTGGAAGCATACCGGAAAGGATGAAGACTAATGCTTCAAGATTCTTAAATATTATCAGGAAAGCAGATGTTGTTATTTGTCCATCTCCTTTCATTTTAAATTCTCTTAAGAGTTATGGAGTTGAAAGTGTACTGATCGAAAATGTCATCAACCTGAACGACTACAACTTCCGACCAAAGGAGACCTTCAGACCACGAATATTATGGATGCGCACATTACACGAAATATACAATCCGGAAATGGCTGTAAGGGTTACTTCCCTTCTAAGCAAGAAATATCCCGACATGAAGGTGGTAGTCGCAGGTCGTGAAGATGGCTCTTTAAAGATGGTTACTGACTTAGCTAAGCAATTGAATGTTGAACATTTAATCGAGTTTCCCGGTTACATCAACAAAGAGGGAAAAAATAAATACGCCTCCGATCTCGACATCTATATTTGCACAAACCGGATAGACAATGCACCAGTATCATTAATAGAAATGATGGCCTTAGGACTACCGGTTGTTTCTGTAAATGTCGGAGGTATACCGGATTTAATTACAGATAAAGAGAATGGTTTATTGGTTGATCTGGATGACGACAGAGCTATGGCAGACAGCATAAGTTTGATTATTGAGCAGCCTTCAATAGGAAAGAATTTGGTTGCGAATGGTTTAAAATATAGCAGGCAGTTCGGGGAAGAACCAGTATTAGCTAAATGGAAACATGTATTTAATCAACTTGGACATCAACTTAACTAAACTATCCTCTTGAGAACAAACTTGTTCAATGCGTAAAATAAATTTTGCAATTATAGGGTGTGGAAGAATTGCTCAACGTCATGCGGAGCACATC
>DASVST010000600.1:0-12003 GCA_036387965.1 Segetibacter sp.
AGAAGGCCTCCGATCTTGCTGCGAAATTGATTAAATAATAAATTATTCTTTTAAGCAGTTGCAAATGTATTTGGTTATGTTCCGTCAGCCAATTTCAATTTATTGATCCAACGCTGGTATACATATTGTGATTCCAAAGCAAAGAACTTCTTTATGAGAAATGAGTTGAGATGGGTAACATTCCTTATCATTCTAAGTTTGGGATGTAAAGAAATCAAGGAGAAGTTGCTGCCTTCTTTCACTGTAAATATTCCTTCTATTAAACTTACCATTCCTGCGCTGCCTTTTACACAAGATAAAGAAGTGCCTGTTGGCGCTCTGAAGGCGCACATAAATATGGATAGCACAATAAGTGCGAATACAGCAGGTGCATTTGGTGCGGGTGCTGTAACTTCTGTAAAAATCAAAAAAATCACCTTCTTACTTCAGAACGCAGATGCTGAAAATAATCTCTCGAATTTTGAAACTGGTAGAATGAGAATATTTTCGGATAACGATACTTCAGCAACCGACATAGCAGTTATCCATTTTCCACAGGAATATACTGATTCCTTAACCATTACGCCAGCCAACAGCCCAGATATAAGCAACTATTTACGGGGCTCCGAGTTATCGTACAACATTTATTGGAAGAACAGAAGGACTACAGGTAAACAGCTAAACCTCCTCATTAAGGTGTCCGTAAACGTACAATGATCCCAAGTTGTAGTTCATCCAGGTTAATAAAAATTACGGTGAGCGTCGTAACGCAGGTTAGAATGTTACTAAATTGTTAGTATATGTAAGAGTTATAAAGAACTGCAAAATTTTAATGGGTTTTTAAACCTTTAGCCCGCATAATAATCTTTATTTAGCAGCGTTATTAAACAGTAATCCTATAATCAATTAAACCACCTAGTATGAAAGAATTTGAAATTACTTGCGCAATGGGCATGTATATCATAGGTCCGAAGCCGCAGAATAGTTAATTAGCATAAGAAAAATATATGTTAACGACCCTTCGTAAAGCGAGGGGTTTTTTTATTCAGATCTGTATAGATAAGTTGAATTCAAGCAAACTCGATTTATAAGTAATAACAGCATCGTGAATTTTAATGAGGTATGCCTAAAGAGAAACCCTCAACAAAAATGTTGAGGGTTTTCTTTTTATAAAGAGATATCTTTTATGCTAATGCTTTCGCAGGCGCAGTTTTCACTTCTACTTTATCAGCCTGACCTAATGGGCGGCTTTTTGCAAAGTCCATCAATATAGGAGCAGCAACAAATATTGAAGAATAAGTACCTGTAACTACCCCAATCAGCATAGCAAAGGCAAATCCTCTAGTTACTTCTCCACCAAATATAAATAAGCAAAGGATTACAAGGAACACGGTTAACGAAGTCATGATCGTACGGCTTAGTGTTTCGTTAATTGCTTTATTGATAATAGTTCCTTTGTCTGTGTTTTTCATTAACCTGCTATCTTCACGAATACGGTCAAATACAATTACGGTATCATTCATTGAGAAACCTATTACTGTAAGAATTGCAGCGATAAAATGCTGATCGATTTCTAACGGAAAAGGAACAACTTCTTTAAGGAAACTAAATACTGCTAAGGTTACAAAAACGTCATGAAGCAAAGCCACAATAGTTCCAAGAGCATATCTCCAGTCTCTGAAGCGGATGAAGATATAAAAGCATATAGCGAGTAATGAGATGATCGTTGCTTGTGCCGCACCTTGTTTTAAATCATCAGAAATAGTTGGTAAAACTGTTTGGGAGCTTTGCTTATAGTTTTTGTCAAATTCCCCATAAGTTAAACCTGCAGGCAGGTAAGGTTTTAAACCAGTAAAAAGCTTTCCTTCTACAAGTGAGTCAATATTATTACCTGTTTCTTTGATTTTGTAAGAAGTAGTAATGTTTAGCTGACTGTTGCTACCAATAGTTTTAATAATAGGAGTTTCGCCAAATTCTGCTTCCAGAGATTTGCGTACATCCGGAACACTTTGAGGTTTATCGAACTTAACAGTATAGCTACGGCCACCACTAAATTCAACACCTTCATGAAATCCATTTACGAAAGATCCTACACCTAATAGCAATACAACTACAGAAATACCATAGGCAACTTTTCTGTATTCAATAAATTTAAAATTCGCTTTCTTGAAAACGTTACGGCTTACGCTTGTAAAATATTCGAAGTGACGGTTCTTATTTGTATACCAATCAGATACTAAACGCGATATCAGGATACCACAAAACAACGATAAAAGAATACCTAATATCTGTGTTGTAGCAAAACCTAAAACCGGTCCTAATCCAAAATAGAAAAGAATAATTGCAGTTAATAATGTAGTAACGTGACCATCCAATACCGGTGCCATCGCTCGTCTATAACCATCGTTAACAGCAAGCTGGTAATTTTTACCCCGTGTCAATTCCTCTTTAATACGTTCGAAGATGATTACGTTCGTATCTACAGCTAAGCCGATCGTAAGTACAAGACCTGCAATACCGGGAGCCGTTAAGGTGGCGCCAAGTGCACTTAAAATACCAATGGTAAATAAAAGGTTGAGTATAAGAGCAATGTTTGCAACCCAACCTGCAGTATTAAAGTAAACAAGCATTAAAACAAAGATGATGGCGAAGGCAACAATAAATGCCATAGCACCTCCCTGTATTGCATCTTGGCCAAGCGTAGGGCCAACAACCTGCTCCTGTACAATTTTTGCAGGTGCAGGAAGCTTACCACTTTTTAAAATGTCAGCCATATCCTGTGCTTCTTTAAGATCAAAGCTTCCGGTAATTTCAGAATTACCATTTGGGATTACACCGTTAACAAAAGGAGCGCTGTAAACAACATTATCTAAAACAATAGCGATAGGTTTCCCAATATTATCGCCAGTCATTTTTGCCCATATCTTTTCACCCACTTTATCCATGTTCATCTTGATAGCTACACGTCCTCTTTCATCAAAGTCCTGCATTGCATCTGCAACGTGCTCACCTTCAAGTTTAGCTAACGTTGGACCTTCTATTGTTTTAATTGCGTACAGGGGTAAAAAATCTTTTGCTTTAGGGTCTTTACTTTCAGGCTTGCCATACATGAACACAAGGTTAGCAGGAAACTTGTTTTTTACAATGTCCATATTCAGATAGCTGTTTAAAGCACCTGAATCTTTTGCTTGTACATAACCTATAGCAGCAGGAAATTGTGTTTTACCATCGGCCCCTTGCTGAGGCTGTAATAAACCTATTAGCGCCGTAAGTGGAGTTTGATTATTCGCCGGAGTAGTTGCTTTTGCAACACCTTTATTAGCACTATCTGTTATAGCACTTATTTTGGCTGTTTTAGTAGTATCTCCTGGTCCTTTAACTGCAGCAGTTGCAGTATCAGCCTTCTTGGTTGTGTCTGCAGCTGTACCATTTAAATATGCAGCCAAAGCTTTTTCAGCTTCCTGGTATGGTCCATAAATTTCACCAATGTTGTATACTTCAAAAAACTGCAGGTTAGCAGTAGATTGAAGATATCTCCGAACCCTTTCAGGATCTGTAACACCAGCTAATTCAACAGTGATGATGCCTTTCGCCTCATCGAGATTAATTGTTGGCTGTGCAACACCAAACCTGTCGATACGTGTACTTAAGATGTTGTATGTATTCCTAATGGCACTTCCAGCTTCTGTACGAATGTAATTAAGCACTTCGCCATCAGTACTTTCGAATTTTACTCTGCCATTGCTTTTTGTTGCAAAAAGCGTAGCAAGTTTCCCATTAGGATTCGCCCTTTTGTATTCTTCAGAAAATAAAGTAATAAAATCTGCACCGCTATTAGCTTTTCTGCGGTTAGCTTCATCAATTGCTTTCGTAAAAGCGGGGTCTTTACTATATCCGGCAAGAGATTTTAATAAACCATCAAGACCAACTTCCATAGTAACGTTCATACCACCCTGCAAGTCAAGTCCCAGCATTAACTCCTGGTCTTTAGCATATTGGTAAGTACCCATGCCTAGTACAATCTTTTCAGTTTTTGTACTATCGAGTAAGCGTTGTAACCTTACTTTTTTATAAATATTAAGAGTATCGGTATATAAAGCCTGAAGTTCTTTATTCCCCGGGTACTTTTGTTGTGCGGTAGGATAATTAGCTTTTAGCCATCTATCGGCACGTTCTTCCATTTTGTTTTCGTGGCTGCGCACAAACCACGTAAAACTTAGTTGATATAAACAAATTAAGATTAATGCAATAGCAAAAATCTTCACCAAACCTTTCAGTTGCATACTAGTGAGGGTTTACAAAATTTTTTAGAGCGGCAAAGATAGGGGTTTGCCAATGAAAAATTTAGAGAAAATCAGAAGGTAAAAAAACACTTTACACATGTTGATTATTAATCTTTTACATAGTAAAAAAGACATTGTTACACCATAAAAACAAAAGAAACAGAATTGTTTTAGTGTTCTGGTTATGCACTAAATAAGACCTACGCAGATAAGACATTTCATCCAAAAATTTGGAAGATTAAAGTTTTGATCTTTTTAAAAGAAGCTATATCATTGTTGAGTCTTACAGAGCCTATAAAGTCAGTCAAATATTAAAGTATCTATGAAACGTATTATTCCGTTCTTCGCAAGCCTCTTAGTTATTGCATTTTTCTCTTCTTGTCAAAAGCAAGTGGACTGGAACGATATTACAACACCCGTAGCTCCAACACCTGCATCTAAAATTAAAACTTATACTGAGGATGTTAATATAACAGGAGGATCGCGTGTAGTTACAACGTTTAATCTTGAATATGATGCGAGCAATAGGCTTGTAAGTATGACGTCAGCATCCAATCCGGGAGATAAGTTTTTATTTCAATACAGTTCAAACTCTTTTACAACAGATATTTATAACTCGAATTCATTAACGATACACCAGGTTTCCTTTCTTAATAGCTTTTCACTTGTTGACAGCACTTTTCAGTATAATGATACACAGGATACCATGACGGAAAAATACTTATACAATTCGGCTAAACAATTGGTAAAGTTGAAGGAGTATGATTATAAAAAATCTACTGGTGCTGTTTTATACAATACCCACGATTATCTGTACGATAATATAGGAAATCAGATAAGTGATAAGGATTCATTTTCTGTCACCACCTATGAATATACTAACCTGAAATATGATTTTGCCTTAGGTCCGGATCATTTTTATAAGGCTAAGAACCTGGTTAAAACAACTCAATATACATCCGGCGGAAGTACAGGAACATTAAATCACACCTATACGTTCGATAGTAACAATAGGTTAAGTACGGAAACAATTACGGGCTCGTCTAATGGAACCAGCTATGTGGTGATTAGAACATATACTTATTAGGTGGACTGCATTTCTATTGCAGGTACATAATTTACATACATTTGCTCCAACTATTATCGCATGCCTTTATCTACGTTGCTTACCCGTTTTAATGAACCTGAAACTTTAAAGATGGCCAAACTTGGCCGCGAATTAAGGCTGAAGGGAATAGATATTGTCGATCTAAGTTTAGGTGAGCCGGACTTTGATACGCCAAACCATATTAAGCAAGCTGCGATAGATGCTATCAACCAAAATTTTTCTCATTACACGCCGGTTGCGGGTTTTATGGATTTGAGGGAAGCGGTTTGCCACAAGTTTAAAAGAGACAATGATCTTGATTATAAACCAGAAAATATAATAGTATCAACCGGAGCAAAGCAAAGCATTTCAAATCTTGTTTTGGCAACTGTAGATAAAGACGATGAGGTTATTATCCCAACTCCATATTGGGTTTCTTATTCTGAAATTGTAAAGGTTGCTACTGGAAAGGTTGTGTTTATAAACACAACATTAGAAACTGGGTATAAGGTTACACCTGAACAACTAGAAGCAGCAATAACACCGCGAACAACGTTGTTCATGTTTTCATCTCCGTGTAATCCCACAGGGGCAGTTTATTCTAAAAAGGAATTAGCCGGGTTGGCAGATGTCTTCAGAAAGCATCCGCAGATTTATATAATGAGTGATGAGATTTATGAGTACATAAATTTCACCGGCAAACATGAAAGCATCGCTCAGTTTGAAGATTTAAAAGATCGTGTAATCATTATAAACGGCTTAAGCAAAGGCTTCGCAATGACGGGCTGGCGCCTTGGGTATATCGCTGCAAATGCTGAAATAGCAAAAGCATGCGAAAAGATACAAGGACAATTTACAAGTGGTGCAAATGCAGTAACACAAAGAGCGGCAATAACTGCACTCACAGGCAGTTTAGATAGCTCGCTTGCAATGGTAGAAGAGTTCAGAAGCAGGCGAAAAAAGCTTATGGAGCTAACATGCAACATTACTGGTTTTGAATGTTACGAACCTGATGGTGCATTTTATATCTTCCCTAAAATAAATAGCTTCTTTGGAAAAAAAGATGGAGAAAATGCAATTAACAACGCAGATGATCTTAGCATGTATTTACTTAATAGAGCACATGTTTCAACTGTTACGGGAAAAGCTTTTGGGCAACCTGATTGTATCCGTTTAAGCTTTGCAACCAATATGCAAAATATTGAAAAGGGTGTGGCAAGAATAAAAGAGGCACTTGAAAAATTGAAATAAGTAATACTCTAAAACCGGATTTTATTCTATACCACATGTACTTCACTTTATCAAATGTGTGTTATAAAAATTAGTTGTTTATCTCCTGCAAATTCTTCTGAAGGATAAACTTCAAAAGAATATTAATATATTTATTTCGTTCAACCCTAATTGGAGAGGAGTTTACCGGCTTTTCCTCATTTTAAAGATATGTGGGAAAAGGTTGAAGGGTAAGTAAACTTTTAAAGTTACTTATCATCTTTTACTATCAACCAAAACCACCAAAATGAAAGAAAGGCTTCTGTTTCTTTTCATCTTCTTTGTATCCACTTCAGTAGCACAAGACACTTTACCACCTGTTTACGAATTAAGATCTGATACCACAGTTTCAAAAATTCCTGATGCTTACTGGCAGATGCTTGTTGATAGCAGTGGCAAGCTAACTATCAACGACGTTGTGAAGCTTCCTTATGCTAATCGTTTTCATTTTAACAACAGCAGAAGTACAGGAGTAGGTTATTCTAATCATAAGTATTACTGGCAAAGGCTTCGGGTAAAGAATCTTACCGGAAGAGATCAAAGGATCGTCTTCAGTAACAGCCCTTACGTACGTAATTTTTCTATCTATGTTATAAGGAATAATAATAAGCACGAAAATTATTCGAATGGTTGGGGAGTTGAACAAAGCAAAAGAGATGGTTTCAAAACACGAACTGCTTTATCTGTAGCGATAAGTGAAGGTGAGGAATTGTTGATTTATAAAAAAATGCGACTTGATCATACTGAGAGGTTTAATGAGTTGAATATTGGTCTTTCATTTTATGATAAGTATCTGCAACAAGCTTATATTGATGAATCACCTTACGAGGGAGATGTCAGAAATTCTTTTATTGCAGGCTTACTAGTTTTTGGATTTTTTCTTAACCTGTTTTTCTATTTGATTGTAAAGGAAAAAGTATACTTCTATTATTCTTTGCTGCTTCTGCTGGAGGGTGTATGGTATTTTACAATGGGTTCAACCCTTTTTTTCAAGGAGCACCCAAATGCAGGAAGGTATTTTCAACTCATCTTTACTCATTGTTTTTTCTTTTTCAGTGTTGCGCAATTTGTAAGGCATTTTCTAAAGACCTACAAATATTATCCACGTTGGGACAAGGTTCTGTTCATTTTAATAATATTAGCTATTACTAGTCCCTGGATCATGATACTTATAGATCCTTATATAAGTTTTGAATGGAAAGGCGTTCCTGAAATAATCAATACGGTAATATTCAGTGCTTCTATGACTTCTTTACTCATTACCTTCTTCTTGCCTCGTAAAGAAGAAAGTGGGTACAGCATGCTTTCTGTTATTGCGGCTATTCCCGCCTTTTTAGTTTGGAGTTTTGTTTATGGTGTCAGCAGTTTTTATGGCTTTCTTGAAATACGCTATAGTGCCAAAAGACCCGCTTTTGTGCAGTGGATTCAGGAGCACTCTTTCATAATTGAAATGGTTGCCGTAGGCTTATTCACCATATTGTTCACCTGGATTTTACTTCAGCAGTTTGCACTGCTTCGAAAAAAGCTAACTCAACAAGCATTAGAACGTGAAAGAGAAAAAACAGAATTAATCAATCAGCAAAAAGTAGAATTGGAAAAACAGGTTGAGCAACGTACAGCAGAGTTAAAAGAATCTATAGTAGAATTAAAGGCAACTCAAAAGCAACTAATACAATCAGAAAAAATGGCTTCGCTTGGAGAGCTTACTGCAGGCATAGCACACGAAATTCAAAACCCTTTAAACTTCGTCAATAATTTTTCTGATGTTAATAGTGAATTGATCGGCGAACTGGAACAACAAATCAACAATGGCAATTTCGATGAAGTAAAAGCAATAGCTAACGATATTAAACAAAATGAAGAAAAGATAAACCACCATGGCAAACGTGCCGATGCAATTGTAAAAGGAATGTTGCAACATTCAAGGAAGGGTTCAGATAAGAAGGAGCCAACTGATATTAATGCTTTAGCTGATGAATACTTGCGCCTAAGCTATCATGGATTAAGAGCGAAAGACAAATCCTTTAATGCATCGATGGAAACTTCTTTTGACGATAGCATTGGAAAGATAGAAGTTGTTCCCCAGGATTTAGGAAGGGTTTTGCTGAACTTATACAACAATGCTTTCTATTCTGTAAATGAAAAGAAAAAACAATTGAACGGAACTTTTGAACCAACCATATTAGTAAGTACAAGTAAAGCGGGTGATAAAATACAGATAAATGTAAAAGATAACGGAAGTGGTATACCCCAACAAATACTGGATAAGATTTATCAGCCATTCTTTACAACCAAGCCCACAGGACAAGGTACAGGGCTTGGATTATCGATGAGCTTTGATATTATTAAAGCACATGGAGGAGAAATAACAGTAAAAAGCACTGTGGGAGAAGGAACAGCATTTTCGATACAATTACCGTTCAATCAATAACTATGGATGCTGCAAAAGAAAGATTACTGTACGAAACTTATCAAAAGTTACTAGACGCTTCATTCGGTGACAAATTACCAATTAATATTCTTGATGAAATTGTTGCTGAAGATGTAATGGGATATGGAACAACCATTGACGAAAAAATATTTGCTAAACCGGGAGTAAGAGAATTAATACGCAGGCAGAGAGAGCAGACAAAAGATCTTCAGATGCAATCAGTCTATACTCCGGTATATCGCCGTATAGCAGATGATGAAAATTCAGCTGTTATTGCAGATGATATTGTAATGTCTATAACAGTAAACAATGAAACTGTGGAGATGTACGTGCGGTTTTCAGTTGTTTTTGTTTATGAGGATAATAAATGGTTACTAGTGCATTTTCATGGTTCAAAACCAGAAAATGTAGAAAGTGAGAAAGACACTTTTGGAATTGAAGAATGGAAGCAAAAAAATGAAAAGCTGCAAAGATTAGTGGAAGAAAAAACGGCTGAACTTACAAAACAAAAAGAAGAATTAGAACACGCAATGCACGAGTTGCGTAGCACACAGCAACAACTCATCCAATCTGAGAAAATGGCTTCCCTTGGAGAACTTACCGCAGGCATTGCACACGAAATTCAAAACCCATTAAACTTCGTCAATAACTTTTCTGATGTTAATGCAGAATTGCTTGAAGAGCTACAAGAAGAATTGGCAACAGGCAATAAGCAGGAGGCAATGTCATTAGCAAATGATATTAAAGAAAACGAACAGAAAATTAATCACCATGGCAAACGTGCCGATGCCATTGTAAAAGGCATGTTGCAACATTCAAGAGCAAATGCCGGCAAAAAAGAACCAACTGATATCAATGCTTTAGCTGATGAATACTTGCGACTAAGCTATCATGGTTTAAGAGCGAAGGATAAATCTTTCAACGCGACGTTAGAAACAGATTTTGATGATTCAATCGGAAAAATAAATGTCGTTCCCCAAGATATGGGAAGAGTGTTATTAAATTTATTTACCAACGCGTTTTATGAGGTTAATGAAAAGAAGAAAAAACTGAATGGCGCTTTCGAGCCGACTGTCTCAGTACGCACCAGCATAGTCGCCAGCAAGTTGCAAATTTCAGTTAAAGATAATGGCAATGGCATTCCGCAAAAAATACTTGATAAAATTTATCAGCCATTCTATACAACTAAACCTACAGGCGAAGGAACAGGGTTGGGATTATCATTAAGCTATGATATTATAAAAGCACATGGTGGCGAAATGAAAGTGGAAACAAAAGAGGGAGAAGGGGCGGAGTTCATTATTCATTTGCCAAAATCAAATAATATTAAATCTCCCAATCCTTAATCCTATAAATTTTGGTTCAGACAATTTATGAAATTATAAAAGCGCATAGTGGAGAAATGAAAGTGGAAACAAAAGAAGGCGAAGGTGGGGAGTTCAACATTGTTTGCTTTAAGAAAATAATTCATTTAATTTCATTGCAAACAAACTGCTTATGATGCCCTTCTTAAGAAGAATTTTAAAAATACTTCTATTGATTCTGTTCATACAACTTTCGAATGAGGTATTTAGTCAAAATAATACACAAATCAGGGGTTTCGTAGACGCGTCCACTTTTTATAGTAATAAAAAAGTTTCTTTTGGTTTAGGCGAACAAGATTTATTTATTACGTCCGACATTACAGACCGTTTATCTTTTCTTGGCGAAACAGTCTTCAAATATGATCCATCTTCTGGCACAGACTTCTCAGTAAGCATCGAAAGAATTGTTTTGAAGTATAATTATTTTGGAAATCACAACGTGCTCCTTGGCAAGCATCATACACCCATCAACTATTGGAATGATACCTATCATCATGGTCGTGTTTTTTTTCCTACAATTGGCAGGCCTTTAATGTTTTCTACAAATCTGTTTCCTCTACATACAACAGGCCTTAGTCTTCAGGGCTTAAATCTTGGCAAGCTTAGGTTCGGTTACGACATACTTGTTGGCAATGGTTTAGGCTCCTCTGATATTATCGATAACGATAACAATAAATCAATAACTGCCGCTGTACATATAAAACCTTCTAATTCCTTAAGAATAGGTCTTTCGTATTACCGTGATGTTATTGCAAAAGGAACGAAATTGCACAGCGGCGATAAGATAGGTTGGAAAGTAAATGAACATTTAGTAACAGGGTCAATTGCTCACTTTGGAAAAAAGTTTGAATTCCTGGCTGAAAGCATGTTAGGAATAACCCGCACAGATACAACCGGCTCACAAAGGTCACTCTCTTCCTATGCTTATGCAGGTTATAAGGTTACTGAAAAAATAACCCCGTATGCAAGGTTTGATAATCTTCATTACCAGGATGGTGAAATCTCTTTTCATAAAAACAATTCTACTGCAATTGTAATTGGTGGAAGGTACCAGTTAAACTACCTCGCTGTGATTAAGTTAGAATATCAGCATTTGAATACAGAGAAGGAAGTGGTAACAAATAAAATATCAGCTCAATTTGCAATCGGGTTCTAATTATGAAAAAAAATAGCTGTAATACTAAAAGATCTTTTCAAAACCATTTTGTTTCAAATTGTCTGCTGACATTACTGTTACTTTTCGCGGTGTCAACAGCAAGGGCTCAACAACCTCTTTCTGTTATAGCAAACCAAAAAGGTTCTCCTGCTTCTTTATCAAGCCGAGAACTTAGATCTGTATTTAGGGGTGAGAAGCAAAGATGGAGTGATGGAACTAAGGTTGTGATAGCTTTATTAAAAACAAATAATCCTACGGGGATGAGTATCTGTAAAAAAGTTTATGATATGAGGCCTGACGAGCTCAATAAATACTGGCTTGCGCTCGTTTTTCAGGGACGTGCATCTGCGCCTTTTTTCTTCAATACTACACCTGAACTTCGGGCATTTGTGTCACAAAACCCAGGCTCAATAGGCATAGTCGACCAACCTGCA